>JAJQBR010000171.1 GCA_021203185.1 Clostridiales bacterium | reverse complement strand
TGTTCGCCGCAGGCCGCGCCTATGAGCAGGTCCGCAACACCATCGGCTATCCCCACCTGAACGTGAAAATCGGCGCCACCCACGGCGGCATCTCCGTAGGCGAGGACGGCGCATCCCACCAGTGCTGCGAGGACTTCGCCCTCATGCGCACCATCCCCGGCATGACCGTTATGTGTCCCTCCGACGACGTGGAGGCAAAGGCAATGGTCAAGGCCGCCTATGAGATGGAAGGCCCCGTCTATATGCGCTTTGGCCGCGCCGCCACCCCCGTGTTCCACGAGGATGGCTTCGACTTCCAGATCGGCAAGGCCGAAGTTCTCCAGGACGGCGCTGATGTGGCCATCATCGCCAACGGCATCATGGTTCCCGAAGCCATCGAAGCGGGCAAGACGCTGGCCGCTGAAGGCATCTCCGCCCGTATCATCAACATGGCCACCATCAAGCCCCTGGACGAGGCCTGTGTACTGGCCGCCGCCAAAGAGTGCGGCAAAATCATCACCGTTGAGGAACACAGTATCATCGGCGGCCTGGGCGAGGCCGTGTGCGGCGTCCTCTCCGAGCAGTGTCCCACCCCTGTCAAGCGCATCGGCGTCAACGATGAGTTCGGCCACTCCGGCCCCGCCGCCGCTCTGTTGAAAGCCTTCGGCCTCTGCGCGGACAACATCGTGGCTCAGGCCAAAGCCATGCTGGGCAAGTAAGTTTTCTTTGACACATTTTATCCCCCTCCGCCGTCTCCGGGGAGGGGGATGTTTTTAGAAAAGAGGAGGCTCCCATGACAAAAGTTAGCCCTTCCGTCCTGTCGGCGGACTTCGCCCGGCTGGGCGCGGACTGCAAAGAGGTGCTGGACGCAGGCGCGGACATGATCCACTTCGACGTGATGGACGGCCATTTTGTGGACAACCTGAGCTTCGGTTTGCCGGTGCTGGAGGGCCTGCGGAAGGCCCTGCCCGACGCCTATTTTGACGTCCATCTGATGATTACTAACCCCCTGACCTATGTGAAGGATTTCGCAGACGCAGGCGCCAACTGCATCACCTTCCACATCGAGGCCAGCGACAACATCCGGGCCACCATCGCCGCAGTGCAGGCGTTTGGCTGCGGCGTGGGGCTGGCAATTAACCCCAACACCCCCGCCGAGACGGTGTTTCCCTACCTGGACGGCCTCTCCCTGGTGCTGGTGATGGGTGTGACTCCCGGTCACGGCGGGCAGCCCTTCCAGACCAGCGCTCTGGACAAACTGCGCAAGCTCCGGGCGGAGTGCCAGCGCCGGGGCCTGAACCCCATCCTCTCTGTGGACGGCGGCGTCAAGGCCGCCACCACCGGCCCTCAGTGCGTGGAGGCCGGGGCCACCATGCTGGTGGCGGGCAGCGCGGTCTTTTGCGCGGAGGACAAGGCGGCGGCGGTGCAGGCGTTTAAGGCGCTGTAATGGTTCCCAAATATGCACAAAAAGCAACTCCCCCTACGGTTTATGCCGCAGGGGGAGTTTTGTCGGTTGGCCTCAAAAAAGGTGCAGACAAAACGGGGCCTTGACAGTGCCGCCGCCCCGCTCTGTCTGCTGGAAAGGAAGGTCAGACCTTACGGACTGGTGTAGGGGGTTATCTCTGGACGCGGCCAGAGCCGTCGCCGCCGGAGAGCTTCTCCACCTCGGAGACGGTGACGCGGTTGTAGTCGCCCTCGACGGAGTGCTTCAGCGCGGAAGCCGCCACAGCGAACTCCACGGCATCCTGGGTGGACTTGCCGTTCATCAGAGCATAGATCAGGCCGCCGCCGAAGCTGTCGCCGCCGCCCACGCGGTCGGTGATGCGCAGGTGATACTCCTTGGAGAAGCAGTAATCGGTGCCGTCATAGAGCATGGCAGCCCAGTCGTTGTCGCTGGCGGAGATGGAGGTACGCAGGGTGATAGCGACCTTCTCAAAGCCAAACTTGTCGGCCAGCTGCTTGGCAACGGACTTGTAGCCCTCTTTGTTCAGCTTGCCGCCGTAGATGTCGGTATTCTCGGCCTCGATGCCGAACACGTCCTTGGCGTCCTCCTCGTTGGAGATGCAGACGTCCACATACTGGCACAGGTCGGTCATGGCGGCGCGGGCCTCGGCGCGGGTCCACAGCTTGCCGCGATAGTTCAGGTCGCAGGAAATCTTGACGCCGTGGGCTTTTGCGGCTTTGCAGGCGTCCCGGCAGATCTCCACCACGTTGGGGCCGAGGGCCGGTGTGATGCCGGTGAAGTGGAACCACTCAGCGCCGTCGAAGATCTTCTCCCAGTCGAAGTCAGAGGGAGCGGCCTCCTGGATGGCGGAGTGGGCGCGGTCATAGATGCACACGGAGCCGCGCTGGGAAGCGCCCTTCTCCAGATAGTAAATACCTACGCGGTCGCCGCCCCGGACGATGTCGCTGGTGTCCACGCCGAAATAGCGCAGGGAGTTGACAGCAGCTTGGCCGATGGCGTGGGTGGGCAGCTTGGTGACAAAAGAAACGTCCATGCCATAGTTGGCCAGGGAGACGGCCACGTTGGCCTCGCCGCCGCCAAAGGTGGCCTGCATCTGGTCGTTCTGGAAGAAGCGGTAGTAGCCGTTGGGTGCGAGGCGCAGCATAAGCTCGCCAAATGTTACAATTTTCGCCATGTATTCAGTCTCCTAACTTAACTTTATCGCTGTAATATCACTATTTTTCTGATTGGGCTATCCTTTTGCTCAGTTCCCTGAGAAAAGTCAGCGGCTTTTAGACCCTTCGCTTTTAGCCTGGCAGCGCTGCTTTTTAAGCTCTGCGCTTTTGGCTGGCGGCGCCTGACTAGCGGCTAATAGCTAACGGCTAACAGCTTGTTTATTTGCCCACCAGGTGGACGGCGAAGCCCAAAATCTCGTCCGTCAGGTAAATCGCGTTCAGTACGCCGTCCTTGCGGTACTTGGCCGTGGAGGGGTCAAAGGTGAACCCGCGCTCCTCCAACTCGGCTTTCGCGGCGGGAACGTCCGAGGTGCCAATGGCGATGTGACCGTGGGTGCCTTTGTACGGCTCCTTCATGGTCTCGATGACCCCTCCGGCGAAGAAGGAACTGCTGCCCTCCTTGACGGTCAGGCCGAAGAGCAGCTCAAACATCTCGGCGGCTTTTTTGGCCTCCTCCCGGTTGGCGGCGTTCAGGCCCACATGGGCCAGGGTGTAATCAGCCATTGCGGACTTCCTTGACGATGTCGCGGGACTGGACGCACAGAGCGGTGATCTCGTCCCACTTCTGGTTGTCGATCAGGTCGGCAGTGACCATGTAGGAGCCGCCGCAGGCCGCGATAACCGGGCTTTTCAGGTAAGTAGCCAGGTTCTTCAGGGAGATGCCGCCGGTGGGCATGACCTTGAACATGGGGAAGGGAGCGCTCATGGACTTGATTTTCGCCAGGCCGCCGGACTGCTCTGCGGGGAAGAATTTAATCAGCTCCAGGCCGTATTTCAGCGCCGCGTGGTAGTCGGTGGGGGTGGTGCAGCCGGGATAGATGGGGATGTTCTTGGACTGGGCATAGGCCACCAGCTCGGCGTCGAAGCCGGGGGTGACGATGAACTGACCACCGGCGGCGATGGTGGCGTCGATCTGGTCGGTGTTGGTGACGGTGCCAGCGCCCACGATCATGTCGGGGCAGGCTTCCTTCATCAGGGCGATGGCCTTGTCCGCACCGGCGGCGCGGAATGTGACCTCGGCCACCGGCACATCACCGGCGCACAGGGCTTTGGCCAGGGGGGCGGCGTCCCGCTCCGGGTTGCTGAGCTTAATGACGGGAACAACGCCAATTTGGGAGATGGCTTCATTCAATGCGTTCATAAATATAGGCTCCTTTGTTCAGTTTCTTAAAGCACCTGCTCGGCCTGGGCTGCGGCGGAGATGTCCTCCACCACAGGGGCCTCCGGGTAGTCGGTCAAAACGGGCATGGGCAGACTCTGCATATACTGGTGCATGGCTGCGGCCACCTTTTTGCCGTTGGCCACCGCCTCCACCACGGTCCGGGCGCCATTCACTGCGTCGCCCGCCGCGAACACACCGGGGCGGCTGGTGTGGCCGTCCGGGTCCGCCGTCAGCAGACCGCGCTGGGTGTCGATGCCCTTCGTGCTGGCGATCAGATTGCTCTCGGCCCCCTGGCTCACCGCGATGATGACGAAATCGCAGGGGTACAGCTTCTCGGTGCCGGGGACGGACTCGATTTTGCCGTCCTCGGTGACGCTGCTGTCCGACAGAATCACGCCGCCGTCCTGAATTTCCAGAGTGCATTTGTTCATCAGGAAATCCACGCCCTCCAGTTTGGCGTAGCTGGACTCGTACTGGCTGGCAGTCAGCGTGTCCGTCCGGTTGACGCAGGTGACGTACCGCGCCCCCTTGCGGACGGCGGTGCGGGCGCAGTCCATGGCGGAGTTGCCCGTGCCGATGATCATCACCCGCTCCCCCAGGTGGAAGGCGTTGGGGTTGGCCAGGTAGTTGATGGCGTAGCTGACGCTGCCCAGGCTCTCGCCCCGGATGTGGAGCTTGTTGGGCTTCCACAGGCCGGAACCGACGAAAATGCTCTGGTAGCCGTCCCGGAACAGGTCGTCGATGGTCAGGGCGCTGCCGATGTAGGTGTTGGGCCGGAACTGGATGCCTTTCAGCTCCAGGTGGCGATAGGCGATGTCGTCCAGCACGTCGTCGGGCAGGCGGAAGTCCGGAATACCGTAGCGGAGTACGCCGCCGATTTTATCCCTGCTGTCAAAAATAGTCATCTGGTAGCCGTAGCGGGCCAGGATGATGGCGATGGTCAGCCCGGCGGGACCCGCCCCAATGACCGCCGCGCGGCGGCCGTTGGAGGGGACGGGACCCTTGACCATTTTGTTGGCATAGGTGGTGGAAATGTAGTTCTCAATGATGGAAAAGTGTACCGGCGCGCCTTTGATGCCCCGGACACAGTGGCCTTCGCATTGTCCCTCGTGGTTGCACACCAGACTGCAAACGGTGGTCAGGGGGTTGTTTTCAAACAGCATCCATCCCGCCTCATCCAGCTTGCCCGCTTTGAGCAGGCGAATCACTTCGGGAATGTTGGTATGGATGGGACACCCGGCCTGGCAGCGAGGTTTTTTACACCCCAGGCAACGGTTTGCCTCTTCCATTACGTGCAAGGCCATTTAAAATCACACTCCGGAGTAGGCAGAGAAGCCCGCGTCGATGGGCAGGATCACGCCGGTGATGGCGCTGGCCGCCTTGTCGTCGCACAGGAAGAACACGCCGCCCAGCAGCTCTTCGCTGTCCACGAAGCGGCCGGTGGGGGTCCCGGCCAGGATCTTGCCGGAACGGGCGGTGGGGGTGCCGTCCTCATTGAACAGCAGGGAGCGGTTCTGGTTGGAGACCAGGAAGCCGGGGGCGATGGCGTTGCAGCGGATGCCGGTGCCAGCGAAGTGGGTGGCCAGCCACTGGGTGAAGTTGGAGACGGCAGCTTTCGCGCCGGAGTAAGCGGGAATCTTGGTCAGCGGGATGTAGGCGTTCATGGAGGAGATGTTCAGAATGCAGCCGGCCTTGCGGTCCACCATGTCCTTGGCAAACGCCTGGGTGGGCAGCAGGGTACCCTGGAAGTTCAGCTTGAACACGAAGTCCACGCCGCCCTGGTCCAGGTCGAAGAAGGTCTTCTGACCCTCTTTGGCCTCGTGCTGATACTCGTTGTCGGTCTGTGCGCGGGCGTTGTTGCCGCCGGCGCCGTTGACCAGGATGTCGCAGGGACCCAGGTCGGCCAGAATCTGCTCATGGACGGCGGCCAGAACGTCGGCGTCCAGCACGTTGGCCTTGTAGCCCTCGCAGATGAAGCCCTCGGCCTTGCACTCATCGGCCAGCTTCTTGACCGCGTCCTCGTTCAGGTCCAGAGCGGCGACCTTTGCGCCGGCCTGGGCAAAGGCGCGGGCCATGGTGCCGCACAGCACACCGCCAGCGCCGGTGACGACGACCACTTTACCGGAAAAGTCAACATTATAAGGCAGATCAATCATAATAAGTAAGCTCCTTTTCTAGATAGATATTTTTCACCGGGGCGGCTGGCAGCCGCCCCGTTTCGTGACAAAACAGATGTAATTACTCCTCGATAACGCCGCCGTTGGCCTCGATCAGGCCGTTGAGGTAGGCGCTGCCCAGAGCGCGGTCATACAGGCCGTAACCGGGCTTGCCGGTCTCGCCCCAAATCATGCGGCCGTGGTCGGGGCGGAAATAGCCGTCGAACCCGGTCTCCACCAGGGCCTTGACGATGGCGTTCATGTCCAGGCTGCCCTTCTGGGACAGGTGGCCGGACTCCTCGAAGGAGGTGTCGGGCAAAATCTTCACGTTGCGCAGGTGCATGAACCCGATGCGGCCCATAGCGGAATACTTGCGCACCATGGCGGGGATGTCGTTCTTGGGGGAGCAGCCCAGGGAGCCGGTGCAGAGGCACAGGGAGTTGGCGGGGCTGTCCACCAGGGCCAGGAACCGATCCAGGTTCTCCTCGCAGGTGATGATGCGGGGCAGGCCGAAGATGGGATAGGGGGGATCGTCGGGATGGATGGCCATGACCACGCCGCACTCCTCCGCCACGGGGATGACCCGCTTGAGGAAGTACTCCAGGTTGGCCCACAGGCCCTCTTCCCCAACCTCACCGTAAGCGGTGATCAGGTCGCGGACTTCCTCCTGGGTGTAGCTGGAATCCCAGCCGGGCAGGTGGATGTCGTCCTTCAGGGGGTCCAGGCCCCGCATCTGATCCCAATACATGACCAGGCTGGTGGAGCCGTCGGGGGCTTCCTTGTCCAGTTGGGTACGGGTCCAGTCAAAGACGGGCATAAAGTTGTAGGTCACACACTTGATGCCATACTTGGCACAGCGGCGGATGGATTCGCAGTAGTTCTCAATCATGCGGTCCCGCTCAGGGCGGCCCAGCTTGATTTCTTCGGGCACCGGGATGGACTCCACCACGTCGAATACCAGGCCCTTGGCGGCACATTCGTCCACCATTTTCTTGATGCTTTCCTCCGGCCAGACCTCACCGGGTTTCACGTCATAGACGGCTGACACGATAGAACGCATACCGGGGATCTGGCGGATGTCGTCCAGTGTGACCGGGTCGCTGTCACCGTACCAACGGAAAGAGCTTTTCATAGTCTGATTCCTCCTCACCTTAGTTTTAGAATTAGAATTGCATAAGTTGCTTCAAGTTAAGAATAGTACAGATTGGCCCATTTGTCAAGTTTCATCAAGAAACAGGGGAAGATTTTCACCAAACATATGAAAATTTTACACGCCGGTTTTGTGCCTTTCGGCAAAATTCCTTCCCCTGCCCCGGCTGTGCCGCAAAAAACGGCCAGGGGCCTCCGGCGCGGTTGGTTTGCACTGGGGGTCCCTGGCGGGTTTTAGGCATTTTCTGTAATTATCCTTTCGTATCGGAAGCTGCAATTATGAATCGGGATGGATTAGCCCTATAATTTTCCACAAATGCAATGTCACGCTTCCATTTCCCGCAGGCGATGACTTGATTGGGGTTTGTTTCTCTACTTTTAATGAGAAACTGCAAATGTCGTATAATCGCGGCTGGTTTCATAAAATCAAGGTCAAGGTCTATAATTTCCGCTAATATATCCTGCCGCGTTTTATCAGAGAGATTGTCCTGTTGGTTTACGTTATATCCAAAAAGATGCAAAATAGATTCTTCGTTTAGGCTGTCCCAGCCATCATTTCCATAATTATCCCATTTGCTCTGCGGAAGGCGGATAGAAACATCAGGTTTTCCATATTTACGGCAAAAATTTCTATATCGTGATAGATCCATATAATAAATCTGTTCTTCCTTATTGTAAGTTGCACGTGACAATTCATAATTTTCCGTTTTGGGGCAGTATAGCAACACATCAACAATTTCGCGTTTCGGATTATTGCTCACATAGCCGCCATTGGCACTAATCTCTATCTGTTGTACCACCGGTGCCTTTCCCTGGAATGATGTGCCTAGCATGGGGCGCTGATACTCTACATGGCATAATCTATCTTTCCATAAAACCGTATCCACGCCGTCATGAATAATCTGCTTAAAAAGTCGCCGAATCTCAGGAGAGGCGTAGTGATAGATGTACGGGTCATTTTCGTCCGCCCTCGCATCACTCGAAATAATAAGTGGCGATAGGGTCCCGTCCTTGCAATCCTTCAACATATAAAATTTGATATAGCTCTCATTGCTGGCAAAGCGCTCAAAGTATTCTTTGAACTTAGAACTTTCTAACACATCATACAGTAGCGAAAACTCTTTTGCCGCAGGAAAATTCAATATATTTTTTAAGTTTCCTTTTTGGCTCTCAGGCACATAAAAGCGGTCGCACATTAAACAATGTTTGCCAGGAATGCGAACGAAATAATTGACCTCAATCGGGATAAAATTAATAAATTCGTGCAACTGCCTAAAACAAAGAGGACAAATATCTAACCCTGACTGTAGTAATGTGATTTGTTTTCGGATAGCCGAGGAATTAATACTGTTTGAGGGTTTCACTTCATATCCATAAGCAAATGGAAACATCCGTTTTTGTTTTTTATAACGCAGTAATTGTGAAGCCTTCTTAGTATGTTTGCTGGAACGCTCCGTTTGCATCATCCGTTTTTTCATTGTTTCAATAGTAATTCTTTTAGGAGGTTTGAAACTCATCGCCCAAAAGCCATCATGTTCATTTTTAATGTTGCGTAACAACTCAGAGTCCACATAGGCTAACTCGCAACTTGAACAATAAAGAAGTTCTGTTCTTATGCGTCTCTTTTCACCTTTTTTGTGCAAAAGAATTTCACATTCTTTAAGATTGTTCACTTCGTTCGAGCAAATAGGACATATGTGGCGTTCGTTTAAAATGGGAATAAGTTTCAAAACATCACTACAGTTATCCGATGTATCACATAATTTACTTTCATCATTCATGTTTTTCTCCTTCACTTTTCCCCGTTCCGGCGTCGTCCAGGTCGTGTTCCCGGCTGAAATACTCCTGGTCGCCCGTTTTGTTGATGTAAACGGCTTTGGTCTTGGAGTAGAGGATTTTCTGCTCGTGATAGAGGCCGGTGTAGCCGGAGAGCATATAACTCACCGCCACGGCCAGGGCCAGAGGCGCCACGCCCACCCCGGCGAACAACTCGTACCCCAGCAGGATGGAGGTCATGGGGGAGTTGGTCACGCCGCAGAACACGGAGACCATGCCCACCGCCGCGCCAAAGCTGGCCGACAGGCCCAGCAGCGGCGCAACCACGCAGCCAAAGGTGGCCCCCACGAAAAAGGAGGGGACGATCTCGCCGCCCTTGAACCCCGCTCCCAGGGTGACGGCGGTAAAGAGAATTTTCAGCAGAAAGGCCCATGTGTCGGCGCTGCCGCCCAGGGCGGCGGAGATGACGTTCATGCCCGCCCCGTTGTAGTCCCTGCCAAAAATCATCGTCAGCAAAATCACCAGGCACCCGCCAACCAGCGCCTTTTGCCAGGTCTTGTGGAAGAAATGGCGATAGGCCGTCCCAACGCCCCGCATGACACGGCAGAAGATGTTGGCCAGCATTCCGCACAGCGCCCCCAGCACGATGATTTGCGCCATTGCCAGCACCGTCAGATCGGGTGCGTTAAAGACCACAAAGCTGGTGGCCTCCCCGCCGCAGAAACCGGACACGATGCTGGCCAGCAGCGCGGAGAGGAAGCAGGGGACGATGGCGGCGTAGTACATGACGCCTACGCTCTCCACCTCCATGGCAAAGACCGCCGCCGCCAGCGGTGTGCCGAACAGGGCGGAGAAGCCCGCCGCCATGCCCGCCATGGTGGTGATGCGCCGGTCCCGGTCGTCCAAGTGGAGCAGCCGCCCCAGCCAGGCGGAGATGCCGCCGCCGATTTGGAGGGCGGCTCCCTCTCGTCCGGCGGAGCCGCCGCACAGGTGGGTCAGCACCGTGGAGACGAAAATCAGCGGCACCATGCTGATGCGCAGTTTCCGGGCGTCCCGCACCGAGGCCAGCACAAACTCCGTCCCCGCGTCGTTGTCCATTTTGAACAGGTGGTACAGTCCCGCGATGATCAGCCCCGCCACCGGCAGCAGGTAGAGCAGCCAGGGATAAGCGGTCCGGGCGGCGGTGGCCCACTCCACCGCGTGGTGGAAACCTGCACCCACCACGCCTACCACCGCGCCCACGACGATGGAAAAGCCGCTCCACTTGAAAAAAGCCACCCACTCCCGCTCGGCGTAGACCTGGAACCTGGCCCACAGCTCCAGAATTTCGATGAGAACTTCCGTCAGCGCGTCCTTGATTTTCTCCCACATGGTTATGCTCACTCTCTTTTCTTTTAGGAGATTTTCTTACGAGAGTATAACACGTTGGGAGTCAAAACGCCAGAGCAGAGGGGGAGATTTGGGTTATCTATTTTACTCAAATTTCGTATAGAACTTCCATTTTACAACCTACATTTTGCAACAGACCGCCCCTCTTGCCTCCCCTGTGAAGCGCTGGCCGACAGGGAGGGGCGCAGCCCCGGAAGTGCCCTTGACGGCAATGGCCAATTCCTCTTTAGCGCAAATGCAGGGAGCTATGGCCCTTTTGGGCCATGCGAGTCGCAAAGGGGAGGAGGGCCGCCGCCTTCAGGCGGTGGCGGAGGGGTTTGAGCCGGCAGCCCATCACGTCTTCTCCCCCGCCGGGGCCGCGCCGGGCCGCTGGACGGTCAGGGCGAGTTTCTGGCCCTCCGCCGTCACGCGAAGCGCGTCTCCCCGGCTCAGCTCGCCGGACAGCAGCAGCTCCGCCGCCGGGTCTTCCAAATGGGCGCGGAGATACCGCCGCAGAGGACGCACCCCCAAAGTGGGGTCCTGGCCCTCCTGGGCAATTAACGCCGCCGCCGCCCCATCGGCCTCCAGCCGAATCCCCTGGGCGGCCAGCCGCTGGCCGGACTGCCGGAGCATCAGCCGGGCGATCTCCTGCACCTCCTCAATCGTCAGCTTTTGGAAGCAGATAATTTCATCGATGCGGTTCAAAAACTCCGGACGGAACAGCTTTTTCAGCGCCCCACGGACGGCGCTCTGGCGGCTCTCCTCGCCCCGGCTGCCGAAGCCCAGGGGGTGTTCCTGGGCGGAGAGGGCGTCCGCCCCGGCGTTGGTGGTCATGACGATGACCGCGTTGCGGAAGTCCGCCTTCTGCCCCTGGCTGTCGGTGAGGACACCGTCCTCCAGAATTTGCAGCAGCAGGTTCCACACCTCCGGGTGGGCTTTTTCCAGCTCATCGAACAAAATCACCCGGTAGGGCCGCTTGCGGACAGCCTCGGTCAACCGTCCCCCTTCCTCGTAGCCCACATAGCCGGGAGGGG
>JAJQBR010000095.1 GCA_021203185.1 Clostridiales bacterium | reverse complement strand
ATGTCCCACCAGACGGTGGGGGTACCCTTGCCCACGTTGCGCTTGGTGTTGTACTCGTCGAAGGTCTCCACGCTGTTGTGGCGGAGGGGCGCGGCGAAGGTGGCCTGCACCACGGCCTCCTTCAGCAGAGCCTCCAGCTCGTTGATGAGGGGGAAATTGGTGCCGCACTTGACCCAAAACTGGAGTACGCCGGTGTCCTGGCAGCTGGGCCGGTCCAGGCTGACCGCCAGCTCCTGGTTGCGGAACATGGTCTGGTAGAGGGTCTTGGCCAGGGGGCTGGTTTCCTTTTCTCCCAGCTCAGCCAGCTTGGCGATGACATCATCCGGCAGCTTTTTGCCGGTGTAGGCCACAAATTTGGCCATCTTGTCCGTCATCAGTTTTACGCTTTCTTCTTTTGTCATAACAAAACCTCCTTGGTGTTATGCCGTAGGGTGGATGGGGACGAATGGGTATCGGCGGGATTCTCGTCGAATCAGGGATAGAAGGGGAAGAGAATGGGGAGCAGCACCATGCAGATGATAAAGGAGATGCCGATGAGGGGCAGTCCGGCCTTCACATAGTCCTTGAACTTGTAGTTGCCGATGCCGACCACCATGGTGTTGGCGGGCATACCGATGGGGGTGGCGTAGGCGCAGGAGCCTGCGATAACGGTGGCGATAATGACGGCGCGGGCGTCCGCTCCCAGGCTCTGGGCCAGGGACACGGCGATAGGCACCATCAGGGCGGTGGTGGCGGTGTTGGACATAAAGTTGGTCAGAGCGCAGGTGACAACGAAGATGGCCAGCAGGATGATGAGGGGGTTGGGATTGTCGCCCAGGATGCCCACGATGGCGTTGGCGATGAGCGTACCTGCGCCGGTGGAGTCCAGGGCGCTGGCCAGGGCCAGGGAGCCGCCGAACAGCAGCACGGTTTTCAGGTCGATGGATTGCAGGGCCTGCTTCTCGGTGATGACGCCGGTGAGCACCAGAACAATGGCGCCCAGGCAGGCGCTGATCTGGATGCTGATGCCGATTTGATCCTCAAAAATCATGGCCAGGATGACCAGGATCAGCACCACCAGGGAGACGGTCTGTTTCCAGGCGGGAACGTCGCTGTAGTCGTCCTTTGCCTCCACAGCGTCTGCCTGACCCAGAGCGGAGCCGTCGGGCAGGAGGCGATAGCCGATGAGGGCAAAGTAGAGGATGCCGCAAATCAGCATGGGGCCGCCGATGGGCAGGTACTCGAAGAAGCCGGTCTCAATGCCCAGTTCGTTCATAGCGTTGATGCCCATCAGGTTGCCGGGCGCGCCGATGATGGACAGGTTGCCGCCCAGGGCCGCCGCCATGACCAGCGGCATGAGCAGCCGGGAGCGGGAGTAGCCGGATTCATCGGCAATGCCGCAGACCACGGGAATGAGCACCGCCGCCGTGCCGGTGTTGGACAGGAACCCGGACATGATACCCACGATGACCATGATGGCCACGATGAGCTGCCGCTCGCTCTTGGCGAACCGGGTCACCAGTGAACCGATTTTGTTGGCCATGCCGGTCTGGAAGAGGGCCTCTCCCACCACGAACATGCCGATGCACAAAATCACGTTGCTGTTGACATACCCGGCGAAGGTGGACGAGGTGTCCAGCACGCCGGTGACGTTCAGGCCGATGGCCACGATGGTGGCGGTCAGGGCCAGGGGAATCTTTTCCAGCATGAAGCTGATGATGGCGAATGCCAGGAAAAGCAGGGTGATGGTTGTCGCTGACATAGATGACTTCCTTTCTCCGTCTGTGTTTGTCTGATATATTGTATACAATATCTGATATTAAATATAAGACTTGACCGACGAATTGTCAAGGGTTTTCCTTCGATTGACCCCTCCAAAAAAACGGGGGCATTTTTTGGCGAAAACGCACAAAAGCCCCTCCGCAGTGCTGCGGAGGGGCAAAAAGGCTGGTTGTTCAGATGTCGGTCAGGTTTTCTGGTGATGGGTCAGCATATCCTCGCAGGAGCGCATAATGTGCCGACGCATGGCGTCCATAGCAGCGGCCTTATCATAGACCAGTAGCGGGTCGAGAATGGCCTTGTGTTCCCGGTTGGATAGTTGGGCGTACTGTTCCTCTGTGGACTGGATGCCCATAGAGAGGCCGTTCCACAGCTCGGAACACATGGTCACCAGCCGCTCGTTGCCGGTGGCCTCCCAGATCTCCACATGGAAGGAGCGGTTGTAGTCGTTGTAGTCCTGGAAGTTGCCCTTTGCCAGCGCCGCCAGCGCGTTGTCGTAGCAGCGCTGCACGGCGCTGACATCCGCGCGGGCATCGCAAATGATCTGCACCGCGCCGGTCTCCAAAATGGCGCGGACGGTGTAGTGGTCCCGGATGGTGCGCTCGGTGGCCCCCAGAACGACAGCGCCCTTGTTGGGCCGCAGTTTAATCAGGCCGTCTCGCGCCAGGATTTGAAACGCCTCCCGCACCGGCGTGGTGGAAATGTTGAGCTGGGCCGCCACGCTGTCCAGGGTCAGGACGTCTCCCTCCTGAAACTGGTGGGAGAGAATGGCTTTGCGCAGCTCCGCTGCCGCCCGCTCCTTAGCGGTGGGCAGTTTGATGGGATGTAATACGTTCATCGGTTCTCCTCTCTCGCCGCAATCAGGCGTTCCGCCAGCGTGAAAAAATACTCTGCCAGCGCCTTTTTTTCCGGCGCTTCCGCCAGCAGCAGGCGGCGGTACGTATCGTCGGAGGGCGCGGTATGCCGCAGGGCGCAGCCCAGATAATAGGTGCAGGCGTTGCTCAGCAGCACCTGTAAATACTCGTTCGGGGTCTCCCGCGCCAGCAGCAGATGCAGGGACAACTCCTCGTTTTCGGAACGGGCGACAGCCGCCTGAAATGTGGGCTGCTTTCCCGCCTGGGCGATGCTTTGCAGCCCGGCAAATTCCATGCGGGCAATCATGGCGAAGGTCTGCCGCAGCTTTTCCGGCGTCACCTCCACGGAAATCATGCGCCGGGTGGAGAGCCGCTGAATCAGCCCCTGGCTTTGCAGGAGTTGCAGCGCCTCCCGCACCGGGATGCGGGAGATGCCCAGCTGTTCTGCTAATTCTTCCTGCCTGAGTGGGCTGCCTCCGGGAATCACCCCGATGAGAATTTGTTCCGCAATCTGCTCCGCAATCAATTCGCTGGTCTGTTTTGATTCAAGCGCTTGCATTTGTACTCACTTTCCAATTAACCATCTGATACGATTATGTATCAGGTACGAAATATTGTATCCATTTAAGAGCCATTAGCTCCTAGCTTTTAGCTTGGCGGTGCTGCCTTTTAAGCGCTGCGCTTTGCCTTCAAGCGGCACTTCCGAGTTGTGACCGAAGGGAATCCCCAGAGGGGCGCTCCTCCTTGTCGCTTGTAGTGCCTGGCTAGCAGCTATTATTATACAGGAAAGAGCGGAAAATGCAATCTCTTTTTTGAGGTTTAAGCCACAACGCGGGCCGTAATTGTATCCTCAGCCTGTTTTTATCGGTGGCCAGGGTTTCACTTTGACAACGAACCCAGAGAATGTTCGTTGTTTTTCCTGGGAAAAATTAAATCGCCCCGGTGCGGCAGCACTGAACTTTTCTGCCGTACCGGAGCGTTGTTTCCTGTCGTCTGATGTCTCACTTATCTCGCACCCAAAATCCCATAAACCGGAATATCGCGGCACTCCAAATCGTAGCGCTATTGCCCCAGCCCAAACAGAGCCAGCAGCTTCTGCCAGAAGGTCAGGGAGGCGGACGTTTCCTCCTCGGACTCGTCCTCCTGGAGTTCAATGGCCTCCGTCTGCATGACGAACTGAACGGCGGTGACGTTGGTGTTCCTGGCGGACACGAAGGAGACGGCGTCCCCGCTGCCGGTGAAGCTCTCCAGCAGCTCATCGATTTTGTCCTCGATTTCTGTATCCATACCATCCGTCTCTGTCCGCAGCTCGTCAGTACCATCCTTTAATTCCGAAGTGCCGTCGTACAGCTCCGCGATGCCCTCGATGAGCTCGGCCACGCCGTCGCTGAGCTGGCCGGTTCCGTCGGTCAGGGTGCCGGTGGCCTCATACAGTTCCAGAATCCCGTTCAGCAGCTCCACGGTGCCGCCGTACAGGGTGTTGCTGCCGGAGGCCAGCGCCGCGCTGCCGCCGGCCAGGCTGGAAGCCCCATCCGCCACCTGGTCATAGCCAGAGACCACCTGGGCCACGCCGTCCGTGTAGGCGGTCAACCCGCTGTCCAGCTCGGAGTAGGCTTCCACCAGCGCGTTGACCGCGTCTTTCAGTTCCGCCATTTCGTACAGCAGCTCGGTCAATGTGTCCGCAAGGGTGTTGATGGCCTCGTCAAACTCGGTGTAGCTGGTTTTCAGCGTCACCGCGCCCTCTGCCAGTTCCGCCGCGCCTTCGTTCAGCGCATCCAGATAAGATTCCGTCCCGTTGATGGCCGCCGTGTTGCCCTCCAACAACAGCTCCATATCTTCTACCAGCGAGACATACTCGTCCAGTTTGGAGGTGTATTCACTCAATGCACTGGCATCAATACCCGCCTCTTCCAGTTCGGAAGCGTACTTTTCTACGAAGGACGAAACCTTATCCTGTGCCTCGGACACCTGGGACAGGACGCTGTCAATGGATTTAATGGCGGCAGCGTTGCCCTCCAGCAGTTCGTCGATGTCCAGCCCGTTGGCGGCCATGACCGCCTTGTAGCTCTCGTAGCTGACGCTGCTCTCCAGCGTCTCGGCGGCGGTAGCCAGGTCAGAAATGCCCTGTTTCAATTCGGCAGAAGCCGCCACCAGCGCCTCGATTTCCTCCGCAGAGGTGGAAACGCTCTGGAGCGCCGTCTGTAGCTGTTGAAGCGCCGCCTTGATTTGGGCGGAGCCGCTGGTCAGGGTGCTGGACTGGCTGTCCAGAGCATCCAGTCCTGCCTGAATCTGGTCAATGCCGTCTGTCAGGGCCTGAACGCCGTCGTCCAGGTCGTCGGCTCCGTCCGCCAGGTCTGCCGCGCCGGAGGCGACGGAGCTGCCCCCATCTGCCAGGGAACCGGCGCCGTCCTCCAACTGCGATGCGCCGTCGGCCAGCTCGTCCACGCCGTCCGCCAGATCCCCCTGGGCAGCATCCTGTAGTTCTTCGACCCCGTCCTTCACCTCGCCGGTGCCGTCGTCAATTTGCTCGATGGCGTCCAGCAGGTCGGCGATTTCGTCCAGTAGCTCCTCGTCGTCCACCTCGATGCTCAGGTTCAACTGAATCCCGTTCAGGGTGATGGCGTCCATCTCAAAGTCTGTTACATCCGCCGTGATGGTGGTTTCGATGCCCTCTCCCGGCAAAATGATGTAGCTCAACTGTTTGTCGCTGCCCACGTTGGCGATGCTGGCGTCCGGGGCCTGGATGTTGCTGCAAAAGTCCGTGTCCAGAGAGAGCGACACCTGAACCGCATATTCGTCGAAGAAACTGCCGTCACAGGCGGTGTTTTCCTCCACAGAGAGCTGAATCTCCAGCGCGCCGCTTTTCCCGGCAATTTCGCTGGCAGTGTACTCCACGCCGTCCAGATAATAGCGAATCGACACCGTCCACGGGATCTCCACGTTGGACAGCTCCCCCTGATAATAAACCTTATCGGCAGAGGAGGTAAAGGTGATGGTGTCGCCGTTCTGTGTAATGACATCTGTGGTGTTTAACAGCTTCACAGAGTCGTAGTCACCGTAGTCGGTTATGTCTCCGCCGACGAAGCTGTTCACCACATAGACGCCCTTGACAGCGCCGCTGGCGTCCAGTGTGATATAAACGTTTTCCTCTTTTTCCGTGGAACTGGTAACTTCCGCGGCGCTGACCGGCACAATCAGGCCAATGACCAGCGCCAGAGAAAGGAAAAGGGACACGAACCGTTTCGTCTGCTTCATTTTTGCGAACCCTCCTTGTAAAAATTTGCGTTGCGCGTTGTGCGCTGAATCAGCCCGTCAAACAGATAGAGCAGTCCGGGCAGCGCAAACAGAACGATAGCCAGGGACAGCAGGCTGCCCACGCCCAGGAACTTGCCCAACTGCCGCAGAAGCCCGTGGGTGGACACATATCCTAGCAGGAACCCCACCACCGCCAGCACAGATCCGGAGGTCAGGACCGATACCATAATGGAAGGGATGGTCTCCCGAACAGCTTCCTTTTTACCCATGGATGCACGGTTTTCTCGATATCGATCGGTAAACAAAATGGCATAGTCCACCGTAGCCCCCAGCTGCACAGAACTGATGACCAGGTAGGCGATGTAAAACACGGTGTACCCGATAAAATAGGGCAGAGAAACATTGATCCAGATGGCGGTCTCAATGCTCAGTACCAGAATAATCGGCAGCGCAATGGATTTCATGCTCAGCAGCAACACAATGAACACGGCGGCAATGGCAATGGCGTTGACCTTTACAGTGTCCGCTGTAATGGTGTCCATCAGGTCATAGGAGCTGACGCCAGTGCCTGCCAGGTAGTTTTCCTCCGGGTAGCAGGCATCCAAAATGTCCCGGACGCTTTCCACCAGAGCGAAGGTCGCCTCGCCCTCAGAGGCCGCTTCCACCGTAATCACAAAACGACGGTAGTTCCCGGAGTCCAGCTGCTCTACGACAGATTCATCCAGATAGTCGGCGGGGATTTCCACCCCAACTGTGTCTACATAGGAGATAATGCTTTTCACCTGGGACAGCTCGTGGAGGGCCTCCGACAGCTCCAGCTCCGCCGTAGTGTTCCCGGAGGGAACCAGCGCCACATAGGTGTCGACGATGCCAAACACATCCTCGATGGCCTGGGTATCCTGGCCGTACTGGGTGTCAGAGCCATAGATGTATGCTGAGCCGTAATAGTAATCGCTCCGGGACGAGGCCAGGAAACTGGGAACCACCGCAACGGCAAAGATGCAGGCCACAGGAACCATGATTCTGGAGACGAACCGCCCAAAGCCCCGGAAACTCGGCATCAGACTGCGGTGACTGGTCCGCTCGATCCAGACGTGGGTGGTGAGAATCAGCGCAGGCATGAACAGGAACACCGTAATCAGACTGATGGCCACGCCCTTGGCCAGCACCAGGCCCAGGTCCGGCCCGATGCGGAACTGCATGAACACCAGCGCTAAAAAGCCAATCACCGTAGTCAAGCCGCTGGACAAAATGGAAGAGGTGGACTTACACAGTGCGTCCACCATTGCCTCCTCACGGTTTGGCGTCTCCTGCAAGCACTCATCGAAGCGATGGAGCAGGAATACGGAGTAGTCCAGTGAGACGGCCAGCTGTAAAATGGACCCTGCGGCATTGGTCACAAAGGAGATTTCCCCGAAAATCAGGTTGCTGCCGGAGTTGATGAGGATGGCAATTCCCAGTCCGATGAGCACGATGAAAGGCTCCGCCCAGGAGGTGGTGGTTAGCAGCAGTACAAGCAGGACAAAAGACACCGCAAAGATTACAATTTTTTGAATTTCGCTGACGGTGCCGGTGGTGGAGAGGGCGGTGGAGACCGCGTCCCCGTCCATGGCGTTGTCGTCGCCAATCAATTCCCGGATGGCCGCCACTGCTTCAATCTGGCTTTCCTCGTCAATCGTAACGCTGAACAGAGCATTATTGTCTACATAGTAAGTCTCTACCGTGTCCGAATCCGCCACCTCCAGCGGCTCCAGAACGTCAACTGCGTCGTCCAGCCAGGTGACATCCGTCACACCTTCGCACGCCAGCAGCAATTCCTTGTACTCCAGCGCCTCGGCAATGGTCACGTCCCGTATCATCACACGGGCGTTGGGGATGCCGCCGTCAAACTCCTGCTCCATCATGTTGAGGGAGACCGTAGAGGGCGCATCCTCTGGCAGATAGTCCTTCATGTCGTAATTGACGTCCACCATTTGGGAAAGGATGGCTCCGCAGAACGCCAGCAACACAAACAACACCAGGATGGGATGGCGGTATTTGACCACCACTTGGTAAAATGTCCTCATCTCAGGTACCCGTCCTTCTCAGCGGAGCGAAGCAGTCCACCATCGTCCTCCATCTCCTGTTGTGGAATGAGACAACCGCTCATTGGGTAGATACTCTTTCCGCCGCAGAGGGTCAGTTCCAGGCAGTTCTCCTGTATTTTCCCCACCGCCTCATAATAAAACTGGTTCATCAATGTCGTAAACCGTCCATGTAAAGTGCAGTTGCCCTGACTGTCTACCTCACCGCTGACCCGTTCCTGATTTTGGAACAGGCAGAGTGTGCCTTCAATTTGACTGCCCACAATGGAAAGCTCCATTGTTCCCTGCCGTTTTCCAAGGGGCGTGTTCAAGACAACGCTGTAATTCCGCTTTTCCATGTGTCTCATCTCCTTAAATGGTTCGCCAGCCGCCTCAGCGTTGGGGCGGCTGGCAATGTTGATGGGCGTTCCTTGAGCTGTCAGTCAGAATAAGCTGTTAGCCGTTAGCCACGCATTACAAATCGAGAACGCAGTGCTTAAAATCAAGCACTGACAAGCTAATAGCTAAAAGCTAAGAGCTAACAGCTTACAAACCTTCCACCAGGCGCTTGAGGAGAGCAGCCGTCCCCTGGATGCCGTAGGTGGAGCTGTTGACGCAGAGGTCATAGTTGGCAGGTTCGCCCCAGCCGCCGTTTTTGGTGACGAAGTTGTAATAGGCCTCCCGCTGGATGTTCTCCCGTTTGATGAGCGCCAGCGTCTGCACTTCATCGGTTCCCATCTGTTCCCTGACGCGCTTGACCCGGTCCTCAAAGGGGGCGGTGACAAAGACGCTGAGCCGTGCCACACCCGCTTCCTGTAACACGTAGTCCGCGCAGTGGCCCACAAAGACGCAGTTCCCGCTTTCCGCCGCTTTCCGAATGAAGCTGTTCTGCTCCTTGATTTGTGCCTTGTTGATTTCAGTGGCCTGGCCGATGGTGGCGGTCACGTCTCCCGTGGTGTGGACACTCGCCGCGCTTTCCAGGATGCGCTGGTCTGCCGGCTGCGCCGCGCAGCGGTCAATGGACTGCTGGTCGTAGTAGGCGCAGCCCAACTGCTGGGCCAGCAGCCTGCCAATCTCGTGACCGCCGCTGCCGCAGGATCTTCCAATACAAATGTTCATAATCATACCTCCATTTTGTCTGTCTGATGTTTGGAACCATGCATAAAGTATAAAAGCTAAAACACATTCAAACAACGGACAATTCTGGCCAAAATGTGTGATTTCGGACAAATCGGCGCAATTTGACGGTCAAATTGAAATAAATTCTGGCTATCCCTTTGAATCAGCCGCGTTGTGATGAGCTATTAGCCGTTAGCTGTTAGTCAGGTACAACCAATCTAAAGCGAAACGCTAAAAAGAAAGCTGAGAACAAAACCACCCGTTTGTAAAGAAATCCAAACGGTAAGCGCAGCACGTAATGCCAAGAACCACAAAGCTAATGGCTAAAAGCTAACAGCTAAGAGCTGCAATTACCGGACAAACGGGAGGAATTTGACCGTAGAAACGAACACCGGACAGGTGTATACTAAAAAAGTAAGGGGGGATACAAATATGAAACAAGCGGAAGCATCCTTGCGAACCAAACAGGCCATGGCCGCCTCATTGAAAAAGCTCGCCTGTCAGAAATCGTTTGCAAAAATCACGGTCAGAGATATTATTACAGACTGTAATGTGAATCGGAAAACGTTTTATTATCACTTTGAGGACATCTACGCCCTTTTGCGCTGGACACTGGAACAGGAAGCCATTGAAGTTGTGAAAAACTTTGATCTGTTGGCGGAATACGAGGAGGCAGTGGCGTTTGTCCTGGATTATGTGGAGGAAAATACCCAGTTCATCCGAAGTGTTTACCACTCTCTGGGGCAAAATGAGCTGAAACGGTTTTTCTACCGTGATTTTATCGCCATTGTGCGCGCTTTTATCGACAAGACAGAGCAGACGCAAAATTTGTCTGTTCCTGAGGGGTTTAAAGAGTATTTGTGTGATTTTTACGCAGAGGCAGTTGCAGGTTCTATGCTGGCCGGAATCGATAACCCTGAAAAATATAATCGAGAGAAAATCATGAAATATGTTTTATGTATCATCAGTTCGACCATTCCAAGCGCATTGCAGGCCGCAGCAGGTTTGACGGAGTAGAACATCTCATTTTTTCATCTTTTCTATTGAATTGCTTCCTTTTTTGTGATATAGTTTATCCAGCGAGTTTCGATAAGTTTCGCACAAAGGAGGCTACCCCATTATGAACCGTTCCGCAGGAATCCTGCTGTCCGTCACCAGTCTGCCCTCCAGGTATGGCATCGGCTGCTTTGACCACAGCGCCTATCGCTTTGTGGACTGGCTGGTCGGCGCAGGGCAGACCTACTGGCAAATCCTTCCCCTGGCCCCAGTCAGCCACGGAAAATCCGACAATTCCCCCTATCAGGCGTTTTCCGCCTTTGCGGGAAACCCTTACTTCATCAGCCTGGAAGCGCTGGTGGAGCAGGGCGTATTGACGCAGGAGGAGTGCGGCGCCGCCGACTTCAACAGCACCGACGGCAAAGTGGACTACCAAAAACTCCACGACCATCGCCTCCCCCTGCTGCGCAGAGCATATGAGCGCAGCGAAATCAGCCGAAACCCAGACTACCAGCAGTTTCTTCAGGAAAACAACTGGTGGCTGTCGGATTACGCCCTGTTTATGGCGCTGAAAGGGTTCTTCCACGAGGCCCCCTGGACCGAGTGGCCGGAGGACATCCGCCTGCACTGGGGCTTCGCGGTGGACTACTACCACAGGGAGCTGTACTACGATGTGGAGTTCCAGAAGTACCTGCAATTCCAGTTCTTCCGGCAATGGTGGGCGCTGAAGGACTACGCCAACCGCAGGGGTATTCAAATCATCGGGGACATCCCCATCTATGTCTCGCCGGACAGCGCGGATGTCTGGGCTCACCCGGAGTTGTTCCAGCTCAACGAGCAAAACCAGCCCACGGCGGTGGCCGGTTGTCCGCCGGACGCCTTCTCCGCCACCGGCCAGATTTGGGGCAATCCCCTTTACCGCTGGGACTACCACCGCAGCACCGGGTTCGACTGGTGGGTCTCCCGGCTGTGGCACAGCTTCCGGCTCTATAACGTGGTGCGCATCGACCACTTCCGTGGCTTTGACGAATACTATTCCATTCCCTGTGACAGCGACTCCGCCCTCAGCGGCCACTGGGAGCGCGGCCCCGGCATTGACCTGTTCCGCACCGTGGAGGCCCGGCTGGGCTGGCGGCGCATCATCGCGGAGGATCTGGGATATATGACCGACTCGGTGCGGTGGCTGGTGCGCAACACCGGTTTCCCCAACATGAAGGTGCTGGAGTTCGCCTTTGACCCAGACGACGTGGGGGCCGCCAACGACTAC
>JAJQBR010000100.1:3854-11372 GCA_021203185.1 Clostridiales bacterium | reverse complement strand
TAGTTGTTAGCCGTTAGTCAGGCGCTGCCAGCTGAAAGCGAACAGCAAATGATAAAATGAGTTATTCACCGTTTGTAAAAAACCACCAATACTAAACGTAGAGCTTAAAAGAAAGCAGCACCAAGCTAATAGCCAATGGCTAAGAGCTAAGGGCTAAAACAGAAAGAAGCGAACCGCAATGGAACAAAACTTATACGCACAACTCAGCAGCCTTCTGGTCTACCGGGGGCTGCTCCAATTAAAACCGGTCAGCGCCTTGCAAACCCTGCTGAAAAATCTGGAGGCTGGCGAGGCCAAAGTGGACGACTACGCCAACGTCTTTTATGCCCTGACCGCTGAGGGCTGCGACAGCCTGGCGGAGTACCTATACGAACACGTCCGCTACGACGAATCCCCCTTTGCCGAAGCCGCTGCCCGCGACCGGGTCACCGGCGTCATGGAGCGGGCCGCCCGGCACGACATCCAGGTGCTGCAAAACGTCTCCAACCTCCGCTGCAAGGAACTGAAAGGGGAACTGGCCGCTCAGCAGCCCTCCAGCTGGCGGACGCTGGTGGAGGAGCTGCCGGAGTGGCAGGCAGGGAGCGCAGCGGAAGTGCCGCTTGACGGCGGAGAGGCAACGCCTCGGAAGTGCCGCTTGACGGCGAATGTGGGCGCCGCCTTCTCCTACGAGGAGCTGCTGCGGTTCTATCAGGTCAATGGCAGCGGCACCTTCGCCCGCTATCAGGCGTTCGTCTGGCAGGAGGGCCAGCTCTACCCGGTCCCTCACCCGGACTTTCTGCCCCAGGGTTCCATGTGGGGCTACCAGCGCCAGCGGGACCAGGTCATTGAGAACACCCGCGCCCTGATGTCCGGCAAGGCGGTGAACAACGTACTGCTCTACGGTGCCAGCGGCACCGGCAAGAGCGCCACCGTCAAGGCCATGCTGGGGATGCCGGAGTTCGAGGGCCTGCGGCTCATCGAGGTCCAGAAGGAGGAACTGACCGACATCCCCCATCTGGTGCGCACTCTGGGCCACCGACCCCAGAAGTTCATCATCTTCATCGACGACCTGGCCTTCGACAAGGCGGACAAGACCTTCTCCTCCCTGAAAACCATCCTGGAGGGCGGGCTGGAACCCCGCCCCACCAACGTGGCGGTCTACTGCACCTCCAACCGGCGGCATCTTGTGCGGCAGAACTTCTCCGACCGCAGCGGCGATGAGGTGGACGCCAACGAAACCATTCAGGACAAGACCTCCCTGGCCGAGCGGTTTGGCCTGCGGATCTTGTTCTCCGAGCTGAACAAGGCCCAGTTTATCCAAATGGCTGAAGACCTGGCCCACGCCCAGGGTCTGGCGGTGGATCACGAGACCATCCAGGCGGAGGCCGTCAAGTGGGACATCCGGCACCCCAGCCGCAGCCCTCGCTCCGCCAACCAGTTCGTGGCCAGCATGATGGCGAAATACTGTTGATACGCAACCCCTTCTCCCTCGGGAGAAGGGGCGTTCTTTTTGGAAGCGGGTCTGGAACAGTGAAAAAAATCGCATATTTCCCGCAATTTCACATAGAATGGCTCTTGCGCAACGGGAGAAAAACGGATATGATATAGTATATCGGTTTAACACCCCCTCTGTTCGACAGAGTGCGATAGATGCGTAACATAGATGCGTAACAAGGAGCTATCAAATGACCAGTGCTGATCATGTTTGCCTTTTGTGTATGAGGGAAACACCGGCGCCGCGCCAGTACCCCTGCCCATTCTGCGGCGGTGACGACCGCACACTGACCCTTTGTTCCCCGGCGCTGCCGCCCCGGACGGTGCTGGACCACCGCTATGTGGTGGGCGGCACCCTGGGTCAGGGCGGATTTGGCATCACCTACCGGGCCTACGACCTGCGGATGGGCAACACGGTTGCCGTAAAAGAATATTTCCCCTCCTCGCTGGTGGGGCGCGATTCCTCCGTCTCCACCACCGTCACCGTCAACGCCATCAAGGGGACCCGCGCCCTGGACGAATACGCCAGCGGTCTGCGCCACTTTCTCTTTGAGGCCCGCCGTCAGGCGAAACTGGCCTCCTCCCCCGGCGTTGTCTCCGTCACCGACTTTTTCGAGGCCAATAACACGGCCTATTACATCATGGAGTATGTGGACGGCTCCACCCTTGTCAAATACATGAAGCATCCTCTGCCCCTGGAGCAGGTGCTGGATCTGCTGGAGCCGATTTCCGACTCTCTGGTCAGCATCCACGAGGCCGGACTGATTCACCGGGACATCAGCCCGGATAACATCATGTGCGCCAAAAACGGCCAGCGGAAACTGCTGGACTTCGGCGCGTCCCACAGCTTCACCGAGGAGGAGAGTACCACCGGCAACGCCACCCTGAAGCACGGCTTTGCCCCGCCGGAGCAGTACGGCTCCAGCAATCTGCAAGGCCCCTGGACCGACGTATACGCCTTTGCCGCCACGGTCTACTGGTGCCTGACCGGGAAAATTCCACCGGATTCCATGGACCGGAGCATCGGCGGTGACAAGCTGAAACCACCCTCCGCCCTGGGCGCGGCGGTGACGCCGGAGGCGGAGTCGGTGTTGCTGCGGGGTATGGCCCTGCCCGTCACCGCCCGCTATCAGGACATCCCCACCTTTTGGGACAAGCTGAAAAAGGCCGCCGCCGGTTCGGAGCGGCTGAATATCCCTGTGCGTCCCTCCCCTGCTTTCTCTGACCCGGACGGGAAAACCATGGTGGTCACGCCCATGGAGCCGCCGGAGCGCACCAAAGTACCGGTTTCCGCTATGGAGAAGCCCACCGCCGCCTCTGGCAAACCGGCAACCGTGGAGGAGCCGGAACACACCGTCCTACCCCTGGCGGAGCAGCCGTCGGAGAACCCGCCCACCGTTTTTGCGCCCACCGCGCAGGAGAACCCAGACCTGCCGCCGTCCTCGGCGGGAAGGCCGATCACTCCCGTTGCAGAGCCGCCGAAATCGGACCACGAACCGGAGGAACCACTGCCCTCAAGGGGTACTTCCGCTTCGCTCCCTGTGATCTCCGAGCCGGACATCACCCTCTACCAACCCATTGAGGCCGGCGGCACATCGGAGGACGTCCCCCAGGAGCCGGAAATCTCCGTCATCACCCAACCGGACCGCCGACTGCTGGCCCTGATGATCAGCGTCATCGTCGTGCTGGCTGTGGCGCTGGTGTTTACGGCGGCGGTACTGCCCGGGATGGTTTCGCCAGGGGACAGCAGCGTCGTCTCCGGCAACGTTGTCACCATCGCCGGAACGGACTATTCTCTGGACACCACCGAGCTTTACCTGTCCGGAGACAGCTCCTATTCCACCGGCTACTCCCCTGACGGGGACGTGTTGGAGGTCTCTTACCTGAGCAAATCCGACTGGAAAGCCATTTGCCAGCTGACAAACCTGAAAAAGCTGTCAGTGGCGGGCTGCGGCCTGACCAGTCTGGAGGGCATCTCCGCCCTAACCGAGTTGGAAGTGCTGGACATCAGCGGCAACGACCTGAACAGTCTCTCCGCCCTGTCGGAACTGGGCGGCCTGGTGGAACTGTACGCGGCGGGCAACAACCTGAGCGACCTCTCCCCTCTCTCCGGCCTGACGGATTTGAGCGTTTTGGACTTGTCCGACAACAACATTTCCGACCCTGCACCCTTGCAGCGGCTGAGCCATTTGACCGCCCTCTCCCTGGCCGGCAACCAACTGACCGACCCCTCCAGCCTTTCCTCCCTGACCGGGCTGACCACTTTGGATTTGTCCGACAATCAGCTGGAAAGTCTGTCCGGCCTCTACGCGCTGTCGAATTTGCAAGCGCTCTTTGTGGACGGCAACCCCCTGACCAACAGCCAGCTGGAATCCTTCTCCAGCCGCTTGCCAGACTGCACCCTGGACGTGGAGGTGCTGGACATCCCGGACACTGTCACCATCGGCGGCAAGACCTATTCCACCTCCCTGACCAAACTGGACCTCAGTTCCGCCAGCCTGGGGGATGGGGACATCGACAACCTGAAATACATGGTCAACCTGACCGAACTGGATCTGTCCGGCAACGCCATCAGCGATTTTTCCGCCCTTTCCCGGCTGTACGGCCTGACCTCGCTGACCATGAGCTACAACAAAGCGGAGGACATCTCCTGCCTCTCCGGGCTGATACATTTAAAAACCCTCTACCTGTCCTCCAACAACATTTCCGATTTAAGTCCCATTGCCACCCTGACTGAGTTGGAGACCCTGGCCATTGGCAACAACCCCTTTACCAGTCTGGAGCCGGTCAGCGGCCTGACCAATCTGACCCTGCTGGTGATGTGCGACTGCCAAATCGACGGTCTGGAGCCTCTGTACACTCTGACGAACTTAATTGAACTGCGCATCAGCGACAACACTTACTCCGCTTCGGAGCTGGAGGCGCTGCAAACCGCGCTGCCGAAATGTACCATCAACCTGTTCTAATCCGGGAGGAGGCGAACTCCTGTGAATTACATCCAAAAACCGTCCGCCGGGGACGCAGCGGCCCCGGCTCCCCAACAGGGCCACGCCTGCGGTACCCTGCTGAACATTGGCAGTCGCCCCGACCAGCAGGACAGCATCGCTGTCTCTGACCTGAACGACGAAGAACTCTGCGCTCATCGCGGGGTGCTGCTGACCCTGGCCGACGGGATGGGGGGCCTTGCCAACGGCGGCGCGGTCAGCCGCCTGCTGGTGGATACGCTCCAGCGCTCTTTTGTCCAGCGCCCGATGGACACTGATCCCGCCCCCTGGCTGCTGGAACTGCTGGGGGACGCCAACCGCCAGGTCAACCAACTGCTGGAGGGGAAGGAACCCAGCGGCTCCACCCTGGTTATGGCGCTGGTGCAGGGCGACCGGCTCTACCACCTGTCAGTGGGAGACAGCCGCCTCTACCTGTCCCGCGGAGAGGGGTTGATTCTCCTGAACCGGGAGCAGACCTATGGCCGTAAGCTGGACTTGACCCTCTTGAAGGAAATCCTCCCTGCCAGCGCCGTAGCCAGCCACCCCCAGCGCCGCTCGCTGACCAACTACGTGGGCATGGGCGACCTGGAGGAAGTGGATCGGAACACCATCCCCGTGACGCTGCTGCCGGGGGACACGGTGCTGCTGCTGTCGGACGGGGTGTTCAACACCCTCACCGAAGCGGAAATCGTCTCCGCCCTCCGGTCCAACCCGGACACGGCGGCCATTCGTCTGGAGCGGATGGTGCTGGAACGCCACAAGCCCTATCAGGACAATTTCTCCGGGATTTTATACCGGTACGGGCAGTAACCCGAACAAAAAGTCAAGCAGGAGGCCGTTTTCCTTTGGAACGGCCTCCTGCTTCTGTCACGTTGGCAAAAAAACACCCGTCCGAAAAGGACGGGTGTAACGCTGGTGCGCAAGGCGGGAGTCGAACCCGCACGCCCGCAATGAGCACTGGCACCTGAAGCCAGCGAGTCTACCAATTCCACCACTTGCGCACACCGAAAGGACTGGTCTCGCTCACTGCAAGAGATACTTTACCACCCACAGGAGGAAAAGTCAAGCCCCAATCGACGTTTTTTGCTAAGAAATCTTCCGGTCACAGCAACAGCATCAGCGCCAGCAGCACCCCACCGCGCAGCAGATCCGGCCACAGCTCGTCCCCCTTGAGCAGGCCAAAGGCGGTGGAGATGTTGTTCCGGGGACAGATGCCGGAGCAGCGGCCACAGCGGATACACTCCCCCTGTCGGAGGGAGTTCCGATCCAACTGGAGGGAGACGGGGCAGTTCTTCTGGCACGCGCCGCACCGGGCGGGGCAGGAGGCCGCGTCCCGTTTCAGGTTAAAGAAGGGCAGCACCGGCAGCAGGGAAAACACCGCCCCCATGGGGCAGAAAAACTGACAGAAATACCGCTCCTGGACGGCCATCCCCACCAGAATCGTCAGCAAAAACACAATGGCCACGCCGTAGGCCGCCAGCCGGAAGTTCCCGGAAATCACCATAGAGAACACCGTCCACGGGCTGTTCTGGCTGACCGCGCTGCCAAACCCCAGGAAGCAAAGCGCCAGCACCGCCGCCAGCGTCACGTATTTCATCCATTGCAGCACGTAAACCGCTTTCTCCGGCAGTTTGGGCAGCTTGATTTTGGTCTTTTTCTGCGCCCACTGGGAGAAGCGATAAATCCAGTCCCCCACCGCGCCGAAGGCGCAGGCCCAGCCGCAGAAATACCGGCCAAAGAGGATGGTGAAGACCACCAGAAGTACAAGATGGGTGGTAAAGGCGGACCAAGCCAACGGCTCCCCCTCCCCAAAGGCGGTGAAAATCGCCTTGAGGCCGGAGAACGCCGAGGCGTAGACCGAGGGGGCCGTCAGGAGGAACACAAGCTGTACACCGATGCGCACCCAGCCCTGGCGCTGGCGGCGGGCCAGGGCCGGGTTCTTCGGCTTCTTGTTCTGCTGGGTCATTGACTTGCCTCCTCCAGCGCGTTCTGCGCCGCCTCCAAGATGCCTGCGGAGGAGAAGGTGGCTCCGCTGACCGTGTCCAGGTCGGCGGACTGGGCGGAGACGATGCTGTCCAACAGCGTCTCCGCCTGGGAGAGATAGGCGGGATCCTCACCGGAGGCGGAGACGATTTCCACCCCGGTGATTTCGCCGCCCTCTACGGTAACGTTCAGGGTGATCTCCCCGCCGAAGCCGGTGCCGGTGCCGGTATAGGTTCCGTCCTGATACCCGCTCTCCGCCTCATCCTCTGCGGCCTGACTCAGCGCCGCCGCCTCCATCGCGGCGTATTCCTCCGCCAGCGCTTCGGCCTGAGCCACCTGCTGGTTATACTCCTCTACCTCTGCTGCCCGGGGCAGGGCGCGCTGCTGGTAACATACTCCAATGGCGAGAATCAATGCCAGATTGACCGCCCGAAGGATAAACTGTTTCATTCTGTCGCGTCCTCCTCGCTCTGCTGGGGCGTCTCCTCAGCCGCCGATTCTTCTGCCGACTCCTGTTTTTCTTGTTTCTCTTCGGCGGCAGATTCCTCCGCCTCCTGTTCGGCGGGAGCAGCTTGCTCTGCCTCCTGTGCCTCTGTGGATTCATCGGCAGTTTCCGCTTCTTCGGTATCTTCCGCTTCTTCGGCTTCGCTTTCGTTTTCCTCTGCGGAAACCTCTTCGGCGGCTTCTTCCTCCGGGGTTTCCTCTGCGTCGTCCGGCTCTTCCGCCTCGGCATCCTCGGCTGTGTCAACCTCCGCCGCAGTTGCCTGACTGTTGGCGGCCACCGCCTGGGCGTAGGCGTCCTCATAGATCGCCACCAAAGTCTTCGAGGAACAGGTGGCGTTGGTCACCACGTCGATGTCCGCGCTGCTCTGCTTTTCGATGAGCTGGGCCACCACGCCGGTGTACTTGCTGGTGCCTTCGGCGGCGCGGGTGTAATATTTTACGTTGCTGTCGTCGGTGGATGTCAGATTGTCGATAGACACCAGCTTGCCGTCGGCAAAGGTCACGTCTGCCGTCAGGGTATAGGCTTCAAAGTCCTCATCCTCGTCCGGCTCACAAAGGGCGCTGGCGGTATAGG
>JAJQBR010000100.1:0-3754 GCA_021203185.1 Clostridiales bacterium | reverse complement strand
TAGGCTTCAAAGTCCTCATCCTCGTCCGGCTCACAAAGGGCGCTGGCGGTATAGGCGCCGTCGGCGGGGGTACCGGTCAAATCAGTGCCGGTAGAGTCCTCGTCCTGGGTGTTGCTGTCGTCCTCGTCCTCTGTCTGGGACTGGGCAGCCGCCACCGCCTGGGCGTAGGCGTCCTCGTAGATCGCCACCAAAGTCTTGGAGGAACAGGTGGCGTTGGTCACCACGTCGATGTCCGCGCTGCTCTGCTTTTCGATGAGCTGGGCCACCACGCCGGTGTACTTGCTGGTGCCTTCGGCGGCGCGGGTGTAATATTTTACGTTGCTGTCGTCGGTGGATGTCAGATTGTCGATAGACACCAGCTTGCCGTCGGCAAAGGTCACGTCTGCCGTCAGGGTATAGGCTTCAAAGTCCTCATCCTCGTCCGGCTCACAAAGGGCGCTGGCGGTATAGGTGCCGTCGGCGGGGAGTACCGTTTCATCCTGCTCCTCGTCCTGGGTGTCGGAACTGTCCTCGGTGTCGTCCGTTTCGTCGTCCACGTCGCCGTCCTGGGTGTCGTCAGATTCGTCGGATTCTTCGGTGGTGTCCACCGTGCCGCCGCCTGCGGCCACCGCCTGGGCGTAAGCGTCCTGATAGGCGGCCAAAATCGCGTTGGAGGAATAGGTGGCCCCGGAGACTACGTCGGTACTGCCGGAGAGCAGGTTGGTTTTCATCCCCGCCCAGGCGGAGGCCGCGAAGGGTTCGTTGTCCTCGTCGTCGTTGTCCACCAGAGTGAAGTCCTCCAGGGCGGTCAGTACGCCGTTTTGGAACACGGCGGTCAGGGTGACGCTGTAGCCGAACTTTGTACATTCGCCGGTGCCGGTGTAGCTGCCGTCAGCGGGGGATCCCTCCGGGAGCGTGACCTCCTGACTGGTGCTGGTCTCTGTCTGGTCCTCCTCGTCCTCCGCAAGGGCGGAAACCGACTGGCCCGCCGCCTTTTTCAGGGCGGCTTTCACCGCCTCCCGGATACCGGTGGAGGAATAGGTGGCCCCGGAAACCGTGTCCACGTTGGGGCTTTGGGCCTTTAAGATACGGCTGATGATGGTCTTGGCCTTGCTGAAATAGGACGCGGTCTCCCCGGAGTGGCTCAGCACCTGAATGGCGGTGATTTTGCCGTCCTTGATGGTGACCTGCACCTTGATGATCCCGCCAAAGCCCCTGGCGGAGCCGGTATAGGTGCCGTCCGCCCAGGTTGCGCTGTCGTCATAGCTGCTGACGGTCAGCTCTGTTGTCGTGGTACCGGTATCCGCTGTTTCGGACAGCTCGTTGGTGCCGCTCAGGGCGTTTTTCACCGCCTCCAGGATGCCCCGGCTGGAATAGGTGGCCCCGGAGACCGTATCCACCTCCCACGTCTGGGCGGCCAGCACGGAGTCAATGACCCCTTTGGCCCGGTTGAAAAAGCTGTCGTCGTCCTGATAGCTCAAAATGTTGATCTGGACGATTTGACGGTTCTCCACCACCACCTCAACCTGGGTGATGCCGGAGAAGCCGGTGCCGGAACCATAATAGACGCCGTCCTCAAAGTCGCCGACCCCCTGGGCCAGCAGTTCCTCTGCGACAGCCTCGGTCTCCTCCTCGCTCAGTGCTTCGCTGTCCTCCGCCACGGCGGAGAGATTCGGCTCCTCCGGCCAGATGATGGCCTCCAGCGCCGGGGCGCTGAGCTGAAACCCGATGGCTGCCGCCAGCCCCACCGCCACGGCGGGGAGCAGTTGGACAAGGCTCAATAATTTTTTCATTCCGTTCCCCTCAGCTTTCCACACAGGTATAGTCCAAATCGGACTCGAAACAGTCTTTCAGCCCGCCGGTGATGGTGACGGAGCCGTCCTCCTCTACCAACACCGCGTCAAATTCCTCGCTGTGCGCCGCCCAGTAGGTCAGGGCGCGCTCTTTCCCCATGACAAACAGGGAGGTGGACAGGCCGTCGGCCAGGGTGCCGTCCTCGCTGACGATAGTGACGGAGAGCAGGCCGCTGCGGGCGCTGCTGCCGGTGGCCGGGTCAAGGATGTGGTGGTAGGTGACGCCGTCCTCCTCAAAATAGCGCTCGTAGCCGCCGGAGGTGATGACCGCCTTGTCCGCCACACTGAGGATGCCCACATAGTCCACGGTGGACAGGGCCTCTACGGTGGTGTCCGGGTTCTCGATGCCCACCCGCCAGAGGCTGCCGTCGGTTTTGGTGCGATAGGTCTGCACGTTGCCCCCCAGGGACACCATGCCGGACACCACTTCGTATTCCTCAAACACGTCCATGATGTGGTCGGAGACATAGCCCTTGGCGATGCCGCCCAGGTCGATGGCCATACCCTCCGGGAGGGTCAGCTGTTTGGTGTCGGCGTCATATTCCAGCTTGTCGCTGCCCACCAGCGCCAGCAGCTCCTCAATGCGCTCCTGGGTCGGCACCTGGTACTCCCCGGAGGTGAAGCCCCACTCCACCATCAGGGGATAGATCGTGATGTCGAAGGCCCCGTCTGTCTCCTGGTACAGGGTCAGCGAGCGCTCCACCAGCCCCGCCGTCTCATCGGAGAGGATGATAGAGCCGCTGTCGTTGAGGATGGAAACCTCGCTGTCACTCTCCCCCACGCTCCACAGGGCGTCCAGCCGCTGAATTTCCTCCACTGCGGCGGACACCGCCGCCTCGGCCTGGTCGCCATAGGCGGTGACAGTCATATAGGTGTCCATGGCGAACACCTGCTGGGTGCTGGTGGGGATTTCCTCCGTCTCCTGGACGGTCTGGGAGGCGCTAGACGCTGCTTGACTGGTTTCGCCGTCAGTCGCCGTTTCCGCCGTGTTGCCGCAACCGGTCAGGACACACAGCGCCGCCGCCAGCAGCAGGCAGCCGATTTGCCTTGTCAATCCGAATCTTCCTTTCTCCTTTGGAACGCTGTTAGCATCAGCTTTTGGCTTCTAACAGCTGACAACGCACTTCAAGGCAGGGGCCGAAGCCCCTGCCTGTGGTTATTTGGTTGGTGCGAACAAAAATTGCTTATTTCTTGACCTTGACGGTCTTGACCTTGCTCCAGCCGGCGTAAGAGGTCACGCTGCCGGAGGTCTTATAAGCCCGCATACGGATGTAATAGGTCTTGCCCTTCTTCAGGTTCTTCAAGGTAGTGGTCAGGTTCTTGTTGCCTTTGATCTTGACGGTCTTGGTGGTGGAGCTGGAGAAGCTCTTGCTGGTGGAATACTGAATCACATAGCCGGTGGCCCTGGTGTTCCGGGTCCACTTCAGGCTGATCTTTTTACCCTTGATGTTCTTGGCGCGGGTGAAGTGCTTGGCGGTCAGGCGGTAGATGGTCTTGGTGGCAGAAGCCTTGCTCTTTCCGGCGGAGTTCACCGCGTAGACCTTAAACTGGTACTTGGTGCCGTTCTTCATGGCGGCGGTGTCCAGCCAAGTTGTGGAGGAAGTGGTCTTGACCTTCTTCCAGCTGCCGCTGCCGATCTTGCGATAGACCTGATAGCTGGTAGCGCCGTCCACGGACTTCCAGGTGAGCTTGATGCCCTTGGCCCGGTTGATGGCGGAGGTGATCTTGGTTGCGGCGGGAACAGTGACCTCTTCTTCTTCCTCTTCGGCCTTTTCCAGCGCGGAGATAGCGGAAGTCACGGCAACGGCAGCCTCATCCACCTCGGCCTGCGTAGCGGCGGCGTTGGCGGCCACGGTCTGAGCGGCAGTGAGCGCGGTTTCCAGGTCAGCCCAGCTCTCGGCGGTGTAATCGCTCTCGGTCAG
>JAJQBR010000073.1 GCA_021203185.1 Clostridiales bacterium | reverse complement strand
AGCTAACGGCTAATAGCTTATCACAACGCGGCTGATTCAAAGGGATAACCAGTTAAAAGTATTTTTTCAGTTCACGGGGGTATTGATACACCCTGGCATATCCCCGTATGGTGGCGACACGATACCCGCCCGTGCAGTAAACGGCATGGATGATTCCGCTTTGCTCCTGCACCAAATACAGGTCATGCCAGGAATCGTATTCCCGGTCCCCCGAATCGAAGGTGGGCATATCCTTGCAGAGACGAACCACCTTCGGGTACTGCCCGCCGGTATACACCAGCACGTCACATTTGTCGTATTTGTATTTTCCGGTCTGGTATTGCGAATAAGGTTTTTTCAGCGTTCCGGTTTTGTAGGTTTCGAGATCTTCTTCGGTCACACTGAGCGTCTCTGACGAAAAGAGAAACCCTTCGCCAAAATCCCGTTCAACGGATTTGTCGATTGTTCTGTTAAGCATACTGCTTCCTCCTGTTCCGTTGGCTGGTTTTTCAAGGCAGGTCGCAGGTGAGGAGCCTCAATAGTCCTCGATGCTGATCTGCTCCACCGGCTCCGTCACCGGCCGACCCAGGAACAGGGAGGCCAGGCTTTGGAACCCCTCTGTGGAGTCGCTGACGTACCAGCGGCATTGGCCCGTGCGCTCCGGGTCGGCCTCCTGTCCGCTGGCGCTGAGCCGTTCGGCCACCTGGCGGACCACCTCCGCGCCAGAGTCCAGCAGCGTCACCTCCGGCCCCATAAAGTTTCCAATCACGTCTTTCAGCAGGGGGTAGTGGGTACACCCCAGCACCAGAGTGTCGATGCCCTTTTCCTTCAGGGGGGTCAGGTACTCCCGCACCACCGTTTCGATGACGATGTCCCCCGGCTGGGTGCGCCCGTTTTCCACCAGCGGCACAAACAGGGGGCAGGCCAGAGAGGTGATCTCCGCCATGGGGTTGGCGTGGCGCATAATGCGCTCATAGGCCCCGGTGCGGACGGTGGCGGCGGTGGCGATAAGCCCGATTTTGTCGTTGCGGGTGACCTGGGCTGCCCGGAGGGCGGTGGGACCCACTACGCCAAAGACGGGGATGTCCTGCTCGGCGGAAAGCACCCCCAGCGCCGCGCTGGAGACAGTGCCGCAGGCGATGACCACCGCCTTCAGGTCAAAGGTTCGCAGAAACGCCACGTCCTGCCGGGCGTATCGCACGATGGTCTCCTGGGAGCGAACCCCGTAGGGTACCCGCCCCGTGTCGCCAAAATAGACGATGTCCTCCGCCGGCATCTGTTTGGCCAGGGCGCGGACGGTGGTCAGTCCGCCCATGCCGGAATCGAACACGCCGATGGGTCTGTTGTCCATAGCGGCGGCCTCCTTTCACGGTTTCGGTGTTATTTTGTGTTTATCCTCTGTTCCTGTAATCATATAATACACCGGAGATAAAAACAAGAGAAATTTCTCACAACTTTCTTTTTGTCCCCCCGCTGGCGCAAGAATCCATTTGACAACGGCGGGATTTTGCATATACTATATGCTTAAAGGCAGTATCCGACGCTGCTGCCGGACACGCTTCCTGTATAGGGAGCCGCTGTATCTCACGGAAAGGACGGAATCGTTATGCAAATCGAATTGACCCCCAAACAATATCGCCGTCTTTTGGATATGGCCTATATCGGCAACTGGGTGCTGAACTCCGCCCGGGGTGCGGATCGCTTCACCGACTACGATGAGGTGGAGTCGCTCCTCTTCTCCAAAGCGCCCTCCCTGGGGATGAACGACCTGAGCCAGCGTTGGGCCGGACACGTGGTTCCCAGCCAGGCGTTTGTCAACGGCGGTATCCACGAGGCCATCGCCGACTATGAGGACTCGGTGTTCTTTGACATCCTGGCCGAAGAACTGGCCCGCCGGGACATGGACGACGCCCCCATCGACGAGAACAACTACGACGAACTGAACCGCCGCATCGACGAGTATATGGCGGAGTTTGAGCTGCACGGCACCGACAACGTGCAGGTGGAGCGGGACGTGTGAGCCGTCCATTAAAAACAAGCCCTGTCCCAGCGTGTGAAAAACACCATGGGCGGGGCTTGTCTCATCTTTCACTTAAAACACAACAAAAAGCTGCTCTTTCCCGCCAAAACGGACGGTTGTGTGCCGTAAGCGTACAGGAAATGTAAATTTGTCGAAAGGCAAGAATTTAATCTGTGAATGATTTCGATTTTTGTATTATTTTTTTCGGGAAAAGGCTTGCATTTTGGGCCTTATTGGTGTTAAAGTAACCACAGTGAGACTGACCAACTGGCGGGGCTTTGCAGTAGCGTTGCCGGAAAGCGAGTGAGTTAGTCTTATTCCAAAGCGCCTGAGCCGCCGCTCAGACGCTTTGTTATTTTTAGAGGCTATTTGCCGCCCATTTCCCGAAAATCATCCGCAATCTTAAAACAGCAGAAACACCGCTACCAGCGCGCTGACGGTCAGGGCCAGCGAAGCGGCCAGATCCAGCACGTCCCCCGCCCGCTGGAGCAGGGGGCGGCGTTCCTGCCGGGGCTGCTCCCGGCTCAGTTGGGGCAGTTCCTCCGGCGCATCGTAAGCGGGCAGGTCGCCTCGCTCCATTTTGCGCTTGTAATCCTGAAAATCAATGACGTTTCCCTCGGTTTTGACAAACCGGCGGGTGGTGAAATATGTGGTCTCCATCACAGACGCCTCCTTTGGTCAGCGCCGCCGGACAAAAGCTGCGGCGGCCTTCATCGAACTTCTGTTCTAATTATGAACGGATGTTCGAGAAATGTCAAGAGAAATTTTTCAAAGAAAGTCCCAATAATCGGACTGTGCCGGGAAATCCCCCTTTAAAAAATTTCCTGACTATCCCTTTGAATCAGCCGCGTTGTGATAAGCTATTAGCCGTTAGCTGTTAGCTGTTAGTCAGGTAATACCAGTTTAAAGCAAACGGCTAAAAAGGAAACCAAGAGCGAGACCACCCATTTGTAAAGTCATATAAATGATAAGCGCAGCACGTAATGCCAAGAACCACAGAGCTAATGGCTAAAAGCTAATAGCTAATAGCTAAAATGCTCATAAGGCTGAGTAAAAGGGATAATCAGAAAAATTTTTCTCTAATGCGCTGACAACCGCCGGGAAATGAGGTACAATAGGAACCACTGAACCAACCGTATCATTTCAACCGTACAAGAGGGTGCGCCCATGAGAAACTATTTATACCCTTGTCTCGGCCTGCTCCTGGGGGGAGCGGGCTGCGCCCTGCGCCGGTGGCAGCTGACCACCTGCTTTGATGAAAACGGCCTGCCGGTGGACGGCACAGCCACGACCCTGCTCATCGCCCTGGCGGTGGCCGCAGCGGTGTGCTTCCTGCTGCTGGCTCAAACCCGGCGGACAGCGGTCAGAGACTGGGCGAGCGTTTTCGGTCTGGGGCCGCGCCCAGAGCTGCTGTTCGGCGGCGCGCTTTATCTGGCCGCCGGAGCCGCCTATCTCCTCTGGGCCAGACAGACCGAACCGGCCAGCTCGGTTTTTCAGGCCATCAACGTGGTGCTGCCGGTGGTGCTGGGAGCGGCGCTGTTTCTCTCCGGCGTGTCTGTCTGTCTGCTGGCCCGGCGGGGTACGGTGGAGCCGCTGGCGGCCATGGCGCCGGGGTTTTGCAGCTGCTTCTGGCTGATTGAGATCTACCACACCAACGCCAACAATCCGGTGGTGCAGGTCTTTGTCTGGCAGCTGCTGGCGGCGGTGGCCTCCGTCGCCGCATGGTACTACCTGGCGGGGTTCTCCCTGGGCATTGGGAAGGGCCGCACGGCCCTCTTCTGGTCGCTGACGGCGGTGACGCTGTGCCTGACCGCTCTGGCGGATGACAGCGCCCTCTTTACCCGGTTGCTGCTGCTGGCGCAGGTGGTTTGTCTGACGCCCCAGCTGACCCGGCTGGCCGTTGGGATGGAACCCGCCGGGCGAAAGCCGTAAGAAAATGTGCAATTAGCAATGTGCAATGTGCAATTTTGTGAAGCCGGAGACGTGTTCTCTCTTGTGAAACGCGCAGGTTGTATCCGCAATATTGCCAAATAAACAGAATAACAAGGCGTCCCGTGGGCTATTCCACAGGACGCCTTCTTTTCTTGAAAAACCGCGCCATTTGGGTTGTGGCGCTCATCAGTTCGTCATACTAATTGCTAATTGCACATTGCGAATTGCCAATTGTCTCAGTACAGGCTGGAAATCAGCTCCACGCACCGCTCGATGCCCAGTTCGCCGCTGTCCAGGGCGATGTGGTAGTTTTTGGCCACGCCCCACTCGGTATCGGTGTAATACTGGTAGTAGGCCCGGCGGCGCTGATCCTTGTCCTTCAGCCGCTTCTCCGGGGACTCCTCCCGCTGGCCGTAGACCTGGACGATGCGGGCGGCCCGCTTGCCAAAGCTGGCGTGGATGAATACCCGCAGGCAGTCCGCCGACCCCCGCAGAATGTAGTCCGCGCAGCGGCCCACGATGACGCAGGGGCCTTCCTCCGCCAGCTCCAAAATCACATCCCGCTGGTGGGCCCACAGGTAGTCCTGGGTGGACTTACCGGTGGTGTCCCGCCCGGCGAAAGCGTTGATGAACCAGTGTCCGTGGGCGGTGTATTCGCCCCTGTCCTGGATATACTCTTTGGTAAAGCCGGATTTCTCCTCGATTTTCTCCAGCAGCTCCTGGTCATAGCAGGGGATGCCCAGCTTCTCGGCGGTCAGCTTGCCCACGGTGCGCCCGCCGCTGCCGAACTCCCGGCTGATGGTGATGATTCTGTTCATACTCTTACCTCCTGTTCGGTTTGTGTATCGGTGCTATTATTATACACTATTTTCAGTCGGCACTCAACTCCCGATAGGTGCTGCGGATGACCACCGCCGCGATGAGGAAGGTCAAAATATCCGCCGCCGGGAAGGAGTACAGCAGGCCGTCCAGCCCGAAGAACATGGGCAGTAACAAGGCGAAGCCCACGCCGAACACGATTTCACGCACCAGGGAGATGATGGTGGAGGCCAGCGCCTTGCCGATGGATTGCAGGTAGATGAAGGTGCCTTTGTTCACCGTGGCCAGCACCATCATGCACAGGTAGGTGCGGAAGCACTTGATGGCGAAGGTGGTGTAGTAGGCGCTCTCGTTGGCCGCGCCGAAGATGCCGATGAGCTGCCGGGGGAACAGCTCCACGATGAGCAGTGCCACAAAGCCCACAATGGCCTCCAGCGCCAGCAGATAGGTAAAGAAGCTCTTGGCCCGGTCCTTGCGCCCCGCGCCGATGTTGTAGCCCACCACGGGGATGCACCCGGCGGACAGGCCCACAGAGATGGAAATGACGATCTGGAAGAACTTCATGACGATGCCCAGCACCGCCAGAGGAATCTGGGCGTACTCCTCCTGTCCAAAGACGGGATCCAGCGCGCCGTATTTGGTACACATATTCTGCACCGCCGCCATGGAGATCACCAGCGAAATCTGGGACAAAAAGCTGGTGATACCCAGGGGGAGGAAGTGTCCCATCAGGTTGGGGAACAGGCCAAAGCTGCTCCGCTCCAGCTTCACCGCCTTCATGTGGAACAGATACCAGATTGACAGGATGGCGGTGATAATCTGGCCGGTGATGGTGGCCACAGCCGCACCCATCATGCCCCACTTGAGAACATAGATGCAGATGGGGTCAAAGACGATGTTGAACCCCGCGCCCACCAGGGTGGAAGCCATGGCAAAGGTGGGGCTGCCGTCGGACCGGATGATGGGGTTCATGGCCTGCCCGAACATATAAAACGGCACGCCCATGGTAATCCAGAAAAAGTATTCCTTAGACAGGGCAAAGGTGCTGTCGTTGACCCGTCCGCCGAACAGGGTCAGAATCGGCTCCTGAAACACCAGATAGGCCGCCGTCAGAACAACGCTGACCAGGATGCACAGCACCACGGCGTTGCCGATGCTCTTGTGGGCGTTCTTCTTGTTGTTGGACCCCAGGCAGATGCTGACGTAGGCACAGCAGCCGTCGCCAATCATCACGGCCAGGGACAGGGCCACCACCGTCAGCGGGAAAACCACCGTGTTGGCGGCGTTGCCGTAGGATCCCAGGTAGCTGGCGTTGGCGATAAAGATTTGGTCTACGATGTTGTACAGCGCGGCAACCAGCAGGGAAATAATACAGGGGACGGAGTATTTCCGAATCAGGGTGCCTACCTTTTCTGTTTCCAGAAAGGCGTTGGATTTTTGCTCCATTTTGACGTTCCTCCTCAAAAAGAAAATGCGCCTACGCAAAGCCGGACTTACGCTTTACGCAACACGCAGAAAGAGACCCCGCCCGGACGAAGCCACCGGGCGAAGCAGGTATAAAATTGGCCGCCCGGTTTCCCGGCAAGGGGAAACGCAGGTCAAAAAAGAACAGCGTGGAATGCACAACCGGATTTACGAGTTGAACACTACACGCTGCATTGTCATTTTAGCAAAGGGAAGAAAATTTGTCAAATACATTTTTGCTGATTTTTCTCCCGGAAAAACCCGCCTGTTTTAGCGATTTTGGGGACTTATCTCTCGCTATACACCCACGGGCTGAAAGCGTCGCCGAGGTAGTCGTCCCCCAGCGCGGCGACCCGATATTTTGTGTGGCTTGTCCCCGTCTCGTCCGTGTATGCGGTAGCCTCTGCGTCCAGGGTCGCTAACACTTCACCGCTGCCATTGGTGACTTCGTAGCCGGTGGCACCCTCCACCGCTGTCCAGGTCAGGGTTTGACCGTTCTCTGCCGCCTGGACAGTCAAAGTGGGCTGCTCCAGCGTCGGGGCGGTCTCGCTCTGCCGGGTGATAACGTAGGGGGTCTGCTCCGCATCCGCCACGCACTGGCGCAGCAGCGGCAGGTGCAGGGTGGAGAGGGTGGTCTGTGACTTGGACGAAACCGACGTGTCCAGCCGGTCCACCCCAGACAAATCTATCCCGCAGGCAGAGGCCACGCTCATGGCCGCCAGGTAGCGGCCCAGGTCGTAGGAGAGGTGCTTGCCGTCCCGGTCCAGGGTGTCCCCCAGGTAGCTGCTGCGGGCGTTCTGGATGGCGGTGCCGGTGGCGATGATGAAGTCTGCTGCGTCGATGTCCTCCACCTCGGTCTGGACGGCGGCACAGATTTTTTCGTACAAGTCCAGCTCGCCGGTGAACCGCTTCACGTAGTACCGCTCGGTACACTCCCGCAGGGACCAGGTCATCTGCCAGCCGATTTTCACCGCTTCATTGGAGCAATGCGCTCTGGCGAAGTCCGCCAGCTGCGCCACATAGCTGGTCTCCCCGTGGCGGTAGGTGGAGGCCACCCCCGCCTGATAGCTCTGTTGCTGGAAAAGGATGATGTCCCAGTCCTCGTCCTCCAGGGCCTCGGACATGGTGGCGCTCTTTTTCGCCAGGGTCTCCCAGCTTCCGTCCCCATTCTTCCGGTAGGTGTACACCGCCTCGTCGTTTTTGGCGTAGCCCCAGTGGTCGGCCAGCGGGGTGCTGCTGCGGTTCAGGTTGCCCACCAGCACTTGATACCCCGCGTCTGTGGCCACTTCGTAGAGGAACTCGGAGGAGTCCACGCTGAAGCTGTTGCCCACCACCAGAATTTTCAGCAGCGTGTCCGGGTTGGCGGCGGCCAGGCGGTAGAGGCTCCCCTCGTCCGGCTCCTCCTCCGGTTCTTCCTCCGGCTCCGGTTCTGCTTCGGCGGAGGAATCATCCTCATATACCACCGGCTGGGCGGAGCTTTCGCCGCTGTTGTCGGTGGACGCAGAGGAATCGGCCTGTCCCCCGGCGCAGCCGGTCAACAGCAGGGCAAGGAGCAGCAATAGCGAAAGGGCGCGCCTCATGGCTGTTCCTCCTGCGGGAGGCCGCAGAGGGCGGCGTTGAGCAAAATCGTCACCAGCAGCAGCACCGCCACACCGAAGATGGTCACGTCGATGGTGTCCAGCAGTCCCGCGATGTCATTCCCGCCCAGCCGCAGCCGAATCTCAAAGAATTGGGCCAATACAGCGATGGAACAGGCGGTCAGGCTGGCCCCCGCCGCAAGGCCCCGTGAGCGGAGCCTGCCCGCAATGCCCAGCCCGGCGACAGCCCAGGCCAGCAGACCGAAAAACAGCGAAAAAAGCAGCATAAGAGCCTCCTTTTTGTAATTGGGTATCCCTTTGAATCAGCCCCGTTGATGAGCTGTTAGCTATTAGCTGTTAGTCAGGTGCTGCAAGTCAAAACGCGGAGCTTAAAAGGCAGCGCCGCTTGACGGCAGGGGTTCCCCGCACCCGCTCAGAGCCGCAGCGTATACAAGGTGTTTCCAAACAAAACGATGTTAATGAGAACTAAAACCCCCAGGTGCAGGGGATAATAGGCGTAGAACAACCACTGCCCCCACTTGCCGCCCGGGTTCGGCCCCCGCTGGCCGTTGTAAAGCAGAATCGGAATCAGCGCCACAGCGCCATAGGGTTCGATGCCGCCAAAGACCACCGTCAGTTCCACCAGCACAGCAATACACAGGACAACGGGCCGCTTGCGGAAAAAGTAGAACAGCAGAATCAGCAGTACGCCGCCGCCCGCGTAGTCCGTCCAGCAGACCTCCGCCAGCCAGATCCCCGCCACGGAAAAGGCCAATATCAGCAAATCAGCCAGCACTGCCTGTCCTCCTGTCAGGGTGGGCGGTTCCCCCTCCTGCGCTTCCGCCGGGGCCTTTTGCCCCCGGTTCCACAGGGCCAGCACCCAGCCCCGGCTGTGGTCCACCAGCCACACCGTCACCAGGCCGATGGCAAGGGTCAGCATGACGTTTTGATAGTACCAGCTGGGCCAGAAGTCGGCGAAGGCCAGGTCAAAGGGGATATCCGACACCACCGCCGCAATCAGCAGCCGGAGGGTGTACCTCCTGACGCTGTGGGTGTGGAAATAGCCTTCCACCAGCAGAAAGCAGTAAATGGGGAAGGCGATGCGCCCGATGATGCGCATGGGCCAGTACAGCGGGCCGGAGACCACCAGAACGGCGGCAGTGTGGTCGATGGTCATGGTGATGAGGGCAATCAGCTTGAGGGTGAAACCGTTGACGCACTTCCGGCTCTGTAGGGCTGCTTCCATTTGTCTCTCTCCATTCACGATTGAACTATTGCCACTATAACACTTCTGTCGCTGCCGTGCAAGCCCCATTTTACGTTTTTCGTCAGACCTCGCCTTTTGTTTCTGCCGGACGTTCCATAGTTATTTTCTTTTAAATTGGCTCAACCAATTTATTTATTCTATTGTTTGTTCGGGAAAAATGATAGGTTTCCTGTTTTTCTGAACATTTTCCAGAAAATCTCTTTGATAATTTCTTGACAATCCAAATAGGATATGCTATATTCACTTTGACCGGTGAAACGGAAAAGCGCCGTAATCCCCCCTGTTTTTTCAAAATCCGGTCATTGATTTCCTGGCGGGTTAGTTTTTGCTAACTGCACTTTTGAAAATGTCGCACCGGATACAGCGGTGCAACAGACAGAGAATCCCAGAGACCCCAGCGCAGCAAACCCATCTTTTATCACATCCATTCTATTTCGTTGTTGACGCTCAAAAAAGGAGGACCCAACATGACTGATTTTAAACAGTGGGAAGGCTTTGAGGGCCGCATTTGGAGGGAAGAAGTCAACGTCCGCGACTTCATCCAGAAGAACTACGTCCCCTACGACGGCGATGAGGCGTTCCTCGCCGGTCCCACCGAAGCCACCGACAAACTCTGGGGCGCGCTCCAGAAGCTCCAGAAAGAAGAACGCGCCAAGGGCGGCGTGCTGGACTGCGAGACCGAGGTGGTCTCCAGCCTGACCGCCTACGGCCCCGGCTATATCGACGAGTCCCTGAAGGACCTGGAGCAGGTGGTAGGCATCCAGACCGACAAGCCCCTGAAACGGGCTTTCATGCCCTACGGCGGCATCAAGATGGCGGTTCAAGCTGCCGAGAACTACGGCTACACCGTCAACCCGGAGCTGAAAAAAATCTTCACCCAGTATACAACCACCCACAACGACGCGGTTTTCTCCGCCTACACCCCGGAAATGCGCGCCGCCCGAAAGACCCACGTAGTCACCGGCCTGCCCGACACCTATGGCCGGGGCCGCATCGTGGGCGACTACCGCCGCATCGCCCTGTACGGCATCGATTACCTCATCAAGGAAAAAGAGCGGGACAAGCTCAACTGCGGCTGCGGCAATATGTATGACGAGGTTATCCGTCTGCGGGAGGAGATTCAGAAGCAAATCAACGCTCTGAAGGGCATGAAGGAGATGGCCAAAATTTACGGCTTCGACATCTCCCAGCCCGCCGCCAACGCCAAGGAAGCCTGCCAGTGGCTGTATTTCGGCTACCTGGCCGCCGTCAAGACCCAGAACGGCGCGGCCATGAGCGTGGGCCGCATCTCCACCTTCCTGGACATCTACTTCGAGCGGGACCTGAAAAACGGTGTGCTGACCGAGAGCGAGGCCCAGGAGATCATTGACCACATGACCATGAAGTTCCGCATGGTCAAATTCGCCCGCATCCCCTCCTATAACCAGCTTTTCTCCGGCGACCCCACCTGGGCCACCCTGGAAGTGGGCGGCATCGGCATGGATGGCCGCAGCATGGTCACCAAGACCGACTTCCGCTTCTTGCACACCCTGGAGAACATGGGTCCCTCCCCGGAGCCGAACCTGACGGTACTCTATTCCTCCCACCTGAATGAAAACTTCAAGAAGTACGCCTCTAAAATCTCCGTCAACACCAGCTCCATCCAGTACGAGAACGACGACGTGATGAAGCCGGTGTGGGGCGACGACTACTCCATCTGCTGCTGCGTCTCCGCCACCCAGACCGGTAAGGAGATTCAGTTCTTCGGCGCCCGCGCCAACCTGGGTAAGACCCTGCTCTACGCCATCAACGGCGGCTTCGATGAGAAGCACCGCATCCAGGTGGGTCCCAAGACCGCGCCCATCACCAGCGAGTATCTGGACTACGAAGAGGTCAAGGAAAAGTACGAGTTCTGGCTGGACTGGCTGGCGGACATCTACGTCAACGTGCTGAATCTGATTCACTATATGCACGACAAGTACTATTACGAGGCCAGCCAGATGGCCCTCATCGACACCGACGTGCGCCGTACTTTTGCCACCGGTATCGCCGGGTTCTCCCATGTCATCGACTCTCTCAGCGCCATCAAGTACGCGAAGGTCAGGGTCATCCGGGACGAGGACGGCATCTCCAAGGACTTTGAAATCGAGGGCGACTTCCCCAAGTACGGAAACGACGACGACCGGGCCGACGAAATCGGCATTTGGGTTCTCAAGACCTTCCTGGAGAAAATCAAGCGCCGCCACACCTACCGGGACAGCGAACCCACCACCTCCATTCTGACCATCACCTCCAATGTGGTCTATGGCGAGGCCACCGGCGCCATGCCCAACGGCCGCGCCGCCTATACCCCCTTCTCCCCCGGCGCCTCC
>JAJQBR010000186.1 GCA_021203185.1 Clostridiales bacterium | reverse complement strand
TAGTTTAAAGCAAACAGCTAAAAAGGAAGCTGAGAGCGAAACCACCCATTTGTAAAGTCATACAAACGGTAAGCGCAGCACGTAAAGCCAAGAACCACAGAGCTAATGGCTAAAAGCTAAGAGCTAATAGCTAAAATGCTCATAAGGCTGAGTAAAAGGGATAACCAGTTAGGGGAATCGTGCTTTTCTCACAGCGTCAGCGTCTCCAAATCGTCCGGCACATAGAGATTTCCCCGGAAATATTCCTTACCCTCCGCCAGATACAGTTCCTTGCGCTGATCCAGATTTTTGTCCTCGGTGTGGTAGAGCAGCAGATTCTCCACCCCCAGCCGCTGGGCCAGCTGGCAGGCGTCCTTCACGGTGGAGTGGTGCTTCTCGTAGGGCTTAAACACCTCCGCCTGGCTATGGAGGCAAAATGCCTCGTGCAAGAGCCAGCTGCTGCCCCGGACATAGTCCTCCGTCTGGGCGTGGCAGGGTTCGTCGCCGAAGCAGGTCAGTTTTCTCCCCGGCTCCAGCTCCATGGAGAAGCCAAACTGCTTGTCCTTTTCAGAGTAAAGGTCAAAAAAGGTGGTGCGGTGGCCCAAAATGTCCAGCGTTTCCCCGTCCTCCACCGGGACGATGTGCAGCCGGGGACCGATCATGGCGGTGTGCTTTTGGGCCAGCAGAATCCGGGCCATCTGGTGGAGCAGACCGGTCAGTTCCTCGTGGGCGTAAATCACCGCCTCGCCGGAGATATCCCCCTGGCACATCTCCTGGCAGAGCATCCGCATCATCCAGGCCACGCCCATGATGTGGTCGATGTGCCGATGGGTGACAAAAATCGTCCGCAGCGTCCTCCAGTCGATGTCGGCCAGCTCCAGCTGCCGCAGCAGGCCGTTTCCGCCGCCGCCGTCTACCAGAAAGTTGTTTTCCCCGTCCCGGAGGACGAAGCAGGTGTTGTAACAGCGGGTGACGGCGGCGTTGCCCGTCCCCAGCATGGTCAGCTGCATAGTAGTTTCTCCCTTTTCGTTGTATCTTTGCTTTTAATATTCAAACCCGCAGACCGGGCAGCGGCTATAGTCAAAATCGTGCCTGCTGCCGCACTGGGGGCAGGTGCGCTGGGCCGTTCCCTGCGTGAAGGCGTCCCGCTGCTCCGGCTGGTACAGTTCCACCTTTCCACAGGAGGGGCAGCAGTACACATCCGCAGCGAAGCCGCCGTGAACGATTTCCTTCATCACCTGCACCTTGCCGGTACGGATGAAAACAGAATCCTGCTTGTACAATTTACAGCCGCAGTTGGGACAAACGCGTTTTTTCATTGGGATTTTCCTTTCTGCTTCGGCTGTTCCCCCCGCAGGGTGATGATCTGGTCCCGCAACGCGGCGGCCAGCTCGAACTCCAGCCGCTTGGCGGCCTCCTGCATCTCCTTCTCCAGCTGAGCGATGGTCTGCTCGGTTTCCTCCTGAGTGCGGCTGCCCCGCGCGGTATCCTCATCTACTGCCTTGGACAGCTCCAGCAGATCCTTGATTTCCTTGCGGATGGTCTTGGGGACGATGCCGTGGGCCTTGTTGTAAGCGTCCTGCTTTTCCCGGCGGCGCTGGGTCTCCTCCATTGCCCTGGCCATGGAGGGAGTGATTTGGTCGGCGTAGAGGATAACCTTGCCCTCTGCGTTTCGCGCCGCCCGGCCAATTGTCTGGATGAGGGAGGTCTCCGAACGGAGGAAGCCCTCCTTGTCTGCGTCCAGAATAGCCACCAGAGAAACCTCCGGCATATCCAGCCCCTCCCGGAGCAGGTTGATGCCCACCAGCACGTCAAAGACCCCCAGCCGCAGATCGCGGATGATTTCCGTGCGCTCGATGGTCTCGATGCTGTGGTGCATATACTTGGCCTTGATGCCCGTCTTTTGCAGGTATTCCGCCAGATCCTCCGCCATTTTGATGGTCAGGGTAGTGACCAACACCCGCTCGTTTCGCTCCACGCGGGCCAAAATCTCCCCGGTCAGGTCATCGATTTGTCCCGTCACCGGGCGCACCTCCACCTCCGGGTCCAGCAGACCGGTGGGCCGGATAACCTGCTCCACCACTTGGCCGGAGCGCTCCCGTTCGTAGGGGCCGGGGGTGGCGGAGACGTAAATCACTTGGTTGATGCGCTCCTCGAACTCCGGGAACCGCAGAGGCCGGTTGTCGTAGGCGCAGGGCAGGCGAAAGCCGTAGTCCACCAGCGTGGTTTTCCGGGCGTGGTCACCGTTATACATGGCCCGCACCTGGGGCAGGGTGGCGTGGCTCTCGTCGATGAACATCAGGAAGTTTTTCGGAAAATAGTCCAGCAGCGTCAGGGGCGGAGACCCCGCAGGCCGCTGAGAGATCACCCGCGAATAGTTCTCGATGCCCTGGCAGTAACCCAGCTCCCGCATCATCTCCATGTCGTACTGGGTGCGCTGGCGGATGCGCTGGCTTTCCACCGCCTTGCCCTGCTCATCGAAGTAGGCCACCCGCTCCCACATCTCCTGTTCGATGTCCTTCAGCGCCGTCTCCATTTTGTCCTTGGTGGTGACATAGTGGCTGGCGGGGTAGATGGCTACGTGGTTCAAAATGCGGGTAGGAGTGCCGGTGACTACGTTGATCTCACTGATGCGCTCCACCTCATCTCCCCAGAACTCAATGCGGATGGCGTGGTCCTTGGCGTAGACGGGGAACACCTCCACCGTGTCCCCCCGGACCCGGAACATATTCCGGTCAAAGGCGATGTCGTTGCGCTCGTAGCGGATTTCCACCAGCTTGTTCAGCAGCTGGTCACGGGGGTACTCCACGCCGGTGCGCAGGGAAATGACCATGTTTTTGTAGTCGATGGGGTCGCCCAGGCCGTAGATACACGACACCGAGGATACCACAATCACGTCCTCCCGCTCGAACAGGGCGGAGGTGGCGCTGTGGCGCAGCCGCTCGATCTCGTCGTTGATGCTGGCGTCCTTCTCAATAAAGGTGTCGGTGTGGGGGATATACGCCTCCGGCTGGTAGTAGTCGTAGTAGCTGACGAAGTATTCCACCGCGTTGTGAGGGAAAAACTCCTTGAACTCCGCGCAGAGCTGGGCGGCCAGGGTTTTGTTGTGGGCCAGCACCAGGGTGGGGCGCTGCACCCGCTCGATGACCTTTGCCATGGTAAAGGTCTTTCCGCTGCCGGTGACGCCCAGCAGCGTCTGCTCATCCAGCCCCAGCTCCACCCCCTGGGCCAGCGCGTCGATGGCCTCCGGCTGGTCGCCGGAAGGGGAAAAGGGGCTTACCACTTCAAATTTCGGCATACGGCCCTCCCTTTTTCAATGTGCAATGTGCAATTAGCAATTATGCGTTTTTTTCAGCGTCCCTCGTTGCGGGAAGGCTGCACATTATCCTTTGTCGCCAAATGCTCTCTCTGCCTTTGAATCGGTCATGTGCAAATACCCCGCTGCCGTCAAGCGCCGCCGTCTGATGGCGGAAGCAAGCGGGGTGGTCTGCTGCAAAATGGCAATTCTCCGAGAAAAACCTGTGCTATGCTGAGCAAAAATGCCGCGCCATTGAGTTTGCTCCATTGCACATTGCTAATTGCAAATTGGTCAACCCATCAGTCCCGACTCCCGCATGGAGACATAATCGTCGTCCGCGAACACCAGATGGTCCCGCAGGTCGATTTCCAAGGCCCGGAGAATACTCTTGCAGCTGCGGGTGGTGGCGATGTCCGCCTGGGAGGGCATCGCCAGGCCGCTGGGGTGGCTGTGGGCCAGCACCACCCAGGTGGCCCGATGGCGCAGGGCCGTCTCGGTCAGCAGACGGGTGTCCAGCCCCACGGCGTTGTCTCCGCCCTCTCCCAAAAAGTCGCAGCCCAGCACCGTTCCCTTCCGGTCCACGGAGAGAAGGTAGACCTGCTCCCGCCGGACACCGAAAAAGTAGGGCCGCAGATACTCCGCCGCCTCCTGTTCGTTGCGGACGATGGACTCTGTTTCCTGCTCCCGCTGCCAGCACCGGCGGGCCAACTGAGGCACCAGTTCCAGCAGCACCACGGCGCTGTCCCCAATGTCCTTCACCTGGCGCAGCTCGTTGGGGGAGGCGTTGAGGACGCCGGACAGGGAACCGAAGCGGTTGATAAGCTGATGGGCCAATAGGTTGGTGTCCTTCCGGGGAATGGCGTAGAACAGCAGCAGCTCCAGCAGCTGATGGTCGTCCATTCCGCGCTCCCCCAGCTCCAGGAACCGCCGCTTCATCCGCTGCCGGTGACCGGCGTGGAGGTTTTCCTGACGTTCCATCGCCGATTCCCCCTGTTCTGTAATAAATTAACTGGTTATCCCTTTGCTCAGCCGCATTGTAATAAGCTATTAGCCATTAGCTGTTAGTCAGGTGCTACCAGCCTAAAGCGAACAGCCGAAAAGGAAGCTGAGAGCAAAACCACCCATTTGTAAAGAAATACAAGCGGTAAGCGCAGCACGCAATGCCAAGCACCACAAAACTAAAAGCTAAAAGCTAGGAGCTAACAGCTAAAATTATCTCGCTCCGTACTGCTCCAGATACGCTTCCATTTTGCCGCGCATCTCATCGTCGATATACACCTTGCCGTCGATGGGCCGATTGTGCAGGAAGTCGATGATTTCCCGGACGGTGACGATGGGCCAGACCTGAATACCGTAATCCTGGCGCAGCTCGTCCAGGGTGGAGCAGTCCCGTGTACCCCGTTCCATGCGGTCCACCGAGACGAACAGGGTCGTGATTTTCACATCTGCCACCTGGCGGAACAGCTCGATGCTCTCCCGGACGGCGGTGCCGGCGGTGACTACATCCTCCACAATGGCGATGACATCCCCGTCCTGGGGCTTGTAGCCCACCATGGAGCCGCCCTCACCGTGATCCTTGGCCTCCTTGCGGTTGAAGCAATAGGGCAGATCCCGGCCATAGTTCCGGTAGAGGGAGGCGGACCCCGCCACCACCAGGGGGATTCCCTTGTAGGCCGGGCCGAACAGAGCGGTCACGTCGTCGCCCAAATGGTCGTTCATACAGGCGGCGTAATAATCCCCCAGGCAGGCGGCTTGCGCGCCGGTTTTGTAGTTGCCGGTGTTGACAAAATAGGGGGTTTTCCGGCCGGACTTGGTGACGAAATCACCGAAGGTCAGTACACCGGAGCGCACCATAAAGGTGATGAACTCTTCCTGATAAGTCATATCATATTCTCCTTCGCAAGGGGGTGTTTATCGAAAGTTTGTACCACTCAGTATACCACCCGCTCCCCGCCGACACAAGAGGGAAATTCGCTGAGAAAAGATAGGATATCCATTGATTTCCTCACCCTTTTCCCAACATCCTACGTTTCGCCGCTTTTCGGCGGGGAAGCGCCGTCGTTTTCTCCATTGCCACGGAATTTGCCGCCGGGAGATGGGCTGTTTTTGTGCATCTATCTATAATTTTGCAATTTTTCATTTTTCTTCTTGCATTTTTAGTTCTGCTGTGTTAAAGTCAATCTCGACAAGGACGTCAGTCTCCGCAAATGCGCGGAGCTGGCGTCCTTTCCTGTTTCGGCTGCATCATCTGAATCGCATTAGTATGATTTCAGAAATGTACCGGCTCCATCCATCGTTTTATTTGGGAGGAAAAGTAAATGGACAGCACAACCTTGTATTTTGTGAATACGTTGTGGACGCTTTTGGGGGCGTGTCTGGTGTTTATCATGCACGCGGGCTTCTCTTTGGTAGAGGTCGGCATGGCCCGGAGCAAAAACGCCGCCAACATCGCCATGAAAAACGTTATGACCGTGGCCATTGGCGTGGTGGTCTACTTCCTGGTGGGCTACGGCTTCATGTTCGGCCAGGACGTGGGCGGCTTCATCGGCACCAGCAACTTCTGCCTGATGGGATACACCGCCGCCACGGAAATCAGCGGCATCAACGGCTTCGTCTACTTCTTTTTTGAAGGAATCTTCTGCGCAACTTGCGCCACCATCGTCTCCGGCGCCATGGCGGAGCGCACCAACTTCTACGCTTACCTGTTCTTCTGCGCCATCGCCGCTTCCATCATCTACCCCATCATGGGCCACTGGATCTGGTCGGCGGACGGCTGGCTGAACCAGTTCGGCACCCATGACTACGCCGGCGGCCTCATCGTCCACGCGCTGGGCGGCTGCTGCGCCCTGGTGGGCGCGGCCATGGTCGGTCCCCGCATCGGCAAGTACAACAAGGACGGCTCCTCCAACGCCATCCCCGGCCACAACCTGATTTACGCCACCCTGGGTGTGCTGCTGCTGTTCTTCGGCTGGTTCGGTTTCAACGGGGCCTCCTCCCTGGACATCACCTCTGAGGCCACCTACATTTCCGAAGTTTCCACCTTCATCGGCGGCGCAGCCGGTGGCCTGACCGCCGCCTTCCTGACCGCCATGCGCTACAAGAAGGTTGACCCCGGCATGGTTCTCAACGGTATCCTGGCCGGTCTGGTGGGCGTCACCCCCGGCGCGGACGTGTTCCTGCCGGTGCCGTCCCTCATCGTCGGCATCCTGGCCTCCACCGCCATGACCTTTATGGTTCCCATCGTGGACGAAAAGTTCCACGTGGACGACCCGGTGGGCGCGGTCTCCGTCCACGGCGTGGGCGGCGTCACCGGCACCCTCTGCGTGGGCCTGTTCTCCATGGACAGCGGCCTGTTTTATGGCTACGGCTTCCATCAGCTGCTGTGCCAGGTGGTGGGCATCATCGTGGTGTTGCCCATCGGCGCGCTGCTGACCTTCCTGACCTTCAAGGTGGCGGGGGTTCTCTTCCACGGTATTCGGGTGGACGCCGAGTCCGAAATCATCGGCCTGGACACCTCCGAACACGGTATGTCCGCCTACGGCGACTGAGAAATATTCACGGTTCCCATTGCACAAACGAAACGTCTGTGCTAACCTGTAACACAACTGCCCCATGACCTGGCGGCAAAAAAGGGAGTGTATCGTTTATGTCTAAGAAAATCTATAAAGTGGAGATTGTCACCCGCCGTGAAAAGTTTCCCGCCCTGAAGGACGCGCTGAACGAGATCGGCATTGACGGCATGACCGTCTACAAGGTAGAGGGCTGCGGCGCACAGGGCGGCCACCTGACCTACTACCGGGGCGTCAAGCGGGAAGTCAATCTGCTGCCCAAAATCAAAGTAGACCTGTTCATCTGTGAGACTCCGCTGGAGAAGGTCTTTGAGGCCGTGGAGAAAACCCTCCGCACCGGCGAGTACGGCGATGGCAAGGTATTCGTCACCGAATGTTATGACGCTCTGCGGGTTCGTACCGGCGAGCGGGGCGAGGCCGCCTTCATCGGCCCCTGCGAGTGCTGATGATTTGACCACAATGCAAGCAGGGGACAGCCGGAAATTGGCTGTCCCCTGTGCTGTGTTTTCTGTCTGCGGGGATGGCAGAAAGTTTACAAACCCCGGCGTTGACAAAAGCAAGGAAATGAGATATAATACAAATAGAAAAAAGGCGCTGTCCGACAACGGTTAGCCCTGTTTGTGAGTTATGTTTCTAAAAGAAACCGTCACTTGGCAGAGTGGCGGTTTCTGCGTTTCACGATGATCGTCACCGTATAGGCTCCGATGTGCAAAGTAATCCGCATAGCGTCACCTCCCTTCGGGAGATGTGGCCAACCGCCGCCGTAATGGACAGCGCCCAAGAATAAGATAACACACTATTTTTCAAAAAGCAACAAAAAATGTGGGAATGCGGCAACTTCCGCACTCCCATGTTTTTTCTTCGAGTTTCTGACAAATCTCTCAAATTAAGGCTCTGATTGAAAGTTTACAAACCCCCAACGTTGACAAAAACAAAAAGATGATATATAATGCAAATAGAAAGAGGGTGCTGTCCGACAACGGTTAGCCCATATTATGAACTAATTTTCTACTAAGAGAAACCGTCACCCGGCCTGGTGGCGGTTTCTGCGTTTCACGATGATCGTCACCGTATAGGCTCCGATGTGCAAAGTAATCCGCATAGCGTCACCTCCCTTCGGGAGATGTGGCCAACCGCCGCCGTAATGGACAGCGCCCAAGAATAAGATAACACACTATTTTTCAAAAAGCAACAAAAAACGTGGGAATGCGGCAACTTCCGCACTCCCACGCTTGTTTTTTCGTTATTGTCCGTCCCGGTACACCTTCGCGGCCCGGATGAACTCCCGGAACAGGGGGTGGGCCTTGTTGGGGCGGCTTTTCAGCTCCGGGTGGAACTGTACGCCCACCATCCAGGGGTGGTTGGGGACTTCCACCACCTCCACCAGCCGGTCGTTGGGGGATAGACCCACCAGCTTCAAGCCGTTGCGGGTGAGAATCTCCCGATAATCGTTGTTGAACTCGTAGCGGTGGCGGTGCCGCTCGTAGATGACTTCCTCGCCGCCGTAGGCGGCAAAGGTGCGGGAATCCCTGTCCACGATTTTGCAGGGGTACGCCCCCAGCCGCATACTGGCGCCTTTGTCGTGTACGTCCCGCTGCTCAGGCATCAGGTCGATGACCGGGTGGGGGGTGTTGCTGTCAAGCTCGCTGGAGTGTGCGTGTTCCAGGCAGGCCATGTGCCGGGCGTATTCCACCACGGTCATCTGCATCCCCAGGCAAATGCCAAAGGCGGGGACCTTGTTGACTCTGGCCCATTGGAGTGCGTCGATCATGCCCTGAATCCCCCGGTCGCCAAAGCCGCCGGGGACGATAATGCCGTGGACGCCGGACAGGACATCCGCCACATTCTCCTGGTTCAGCAGTTCGGAGTCCACCCAACGAATTTTGATTTTCACATCGTTTTCAATGCCGCCGTGGGTCAGGGCCTCCACCACAGAGAGATAGCTGTCGTGGAGGGAGACATACTTGCCCACCAGGGCGATCTCCACCTCGCCGTCCACCACGGCCTTGGCCCGGGCCACCATAGCGCTCCATTCGGCCAGATCCGGTTCGGGGCAATTCAGCGCCAGCCGCTTGCAAACGGCGCGGCCCAGCCCCTCCGCCTCCAGCATCAAAGGCACCTCGTACAAAATAGGCGCGGTCAGGTTGGGGATGGCATTCTCCGGCGGGATGTTGCAAAACAGGGCGATTTTCCGGCGAATGTCCGGGTCGATGGGGTCGTCCGCCCGGCACATGATGACATCCGGTTGGATGCCGATGGACAGCAGCTCCTTGCAGGAGTGCTGGGTGGGCTTGGACTTCTGCTCCCCGGAGCCGGGGATGGTGACGATGAGGGAGACGTGGATGAACATACAGTCCTCCGGCTTCAGCTCCCGGCTGATTTGCCGAATAGCCTCCAGAAAGGGCTGGGACTCGATGTCGCCCACAGTGCCGCCGATCTCGGTGATGATGACGTCCTTGGGGACGCCTTTTTCCATGCGGTAGATGCGGGCTTTGATTTCATCGGTGATGTGGGGGATGATTTGCACCGTGCGGCCCAAAAAGTCGCCGTGGCGCTCCTTGTCCAACACAGCGGAGTAGATTTTGCCGGAGGAGACGGAGGCGTGGACGGTCAAGTTCTCGTCCACGAACCGCTCGTAGTGGCCCAGGTCCAGGTCGGTCTCCGCGCCGTCGTCGGTGACAAAGACCTCGCCGTGCTGAATGGGGTTCATGGTGCCGGGGTCCACATTCATATAGGGGTCCAGCTTTTGCAGCGCCACCCGCAGGCCCCGCTGCTTGAGCAGGCGGCCCAGAGACGCGGCGGTGATGCCCTTGCCCAGGCCCGAAACCACGCCGCCGGTGACGAAGATATGCTTACATGACATAGAGATCCTCCTTACAACGCCCATCCCAGCAGACAATACGGAGGTGGGTCCACTGCTCTTTTTCTAATCTCCTGTGGCGGTGCCGCACTGTTTGGAAAAGGGAGGCCTGCGGCCACAACGCCAAAACGAACGGTTCTATGCTGTCTTATCTCAATTTTAGCCTGTAACCTCTTTTCCGTCAAGGAAAACCCGCCCCGTTCCCTGCATATTCAGCCCTTTTCACAGTTTTACAGAGAATTTTCCTCCGCTTATTTACGTCAGGCGATTTTTGGCGTATAATAGCAAATTGAGAAAGCGGCCCCTCCCGGTGCTGCTGTCTCGCCCTCTGGGACAGCGCAGAAAGGAGATGAGCGCCGTGTCCAACCGCCATATTCCCCTCCCCGGCGACGCCGTCGCCCTCTCCGCCGCCATGGTGGACAAGCTGCTGCGCAAAGGCAGCGGCGACGCCGCCCTGCTCTACCTCTACCTGCTGCGCCACAACGGATTTTTCGACCCGGAGGAAGCGGGCCGGACCCTCCAGTGGGATCGGGCCAGGCTGGACGGCGCGCTGCTCCACCTGGACGAGCTTGGCGTCCAAACCGGCGAGAGCCAGCCTTCCTTCACCGCCCCTGTCCCCAAGAAGGAGGACGCCCCGGAGTACAGCCGGGAGGACCTGGCCCAGGCCATCAGCGACCAAAGCTCCGACTTCCCCGCTTTGCTGGAGGAGGTGGAGCGGAAATTCGGCGCGAAGCTCCCCGACCGGGACATCCGGACGCTGCTGGAGCTGTTCGACCACCTGGGACTGCCCGCCGAGGTGTTGCTGCTGCTCGTCAACTGGCAGTGCGAGGAGTACGCGGAGAAGTACGGAGAAGGGCGGCATCCCCCCATGTCCCACGTCCGCACCGCCGCCTACCGCTGGAAAAAGGCAGGTATCGACACCCTGGAGGCGGCGGACGCCTACTTAAAGAAGCGCAATTACTATCGCTCCCAGGAAGGGACGATGCTGGCTGCCCTGGACATCCGGGGGCGGAAGGCTCTGGAGAGCGAACGAAAGTTCCTGAACCAGTGGCTGGACTGGGGCTTCCCGCCGGAGACGGTGGCCATGGCCTACGAACGCACCATGATGAACACCGGCGAGCGGAAGTGGTCCTACTGCAACGGCATTTTGAAGCGGTGGCATCAAGCGGGCCTGCATACCCCGGAGGAAGTCCGCCAGGCGGAGGCCCCCCGCCGCACCGCCCGGCAGGGCGGCGGCAAGAGCGTCGGCCCCGCCCCTGCCAAGCCGCTGACCGCCCAGCAGCAGGAGGCTCAGGCCCAGGCGCTGGAGGAAAACCAGCGCCAGCTGAACCGACTGCTGGAGGAGACGGCGTGGCTGGAAACCCACAAACAGTAACAATTAGCAATGTGCAATGAACGGGTTTTCAGCTATAGCAGTATGACTATACACAGCAAAAAAACAAGCTGGTTATCCCTTTTACTCAGCCATGTGCCATAAACCCCTCCGCCGTCAAGCGGCACTTCCGGGGCTTTGCCCCTCCCTGCCCTTTCAGGGGCGGCAAGGGGCTAGTGCTTGTCGATTGGTTTTCGTTTTTTCTCAAAGAGGATAAACTGGGGAATAAAATTCACTCGATAGAGAGAACTTTGTCTTTAGTGAACAGCCTTCCGTAACCGACCGCCCCTCTCGCCTCCCCTGAAAGGGGAGGTGGGTAGGTTACAATACGAAGTGCAAC
>JAJQBR010000017.1 GCA_021203185.1 Clostridiales bacterium | reverse complement strand
GCAGATCGTAACGCTTATTGAGGAAATGATGCCCCATAACAGGCAATTCCTGTAGGCTGTTTTTGCAAATTGATGTTCCATCAAGCCCTCACAACTCAGCTTCAAGCCCGGTTCATACCCTTAGTTCTGAATGGTCAGAATACTCAGAAAGCCCGTCATCTTGAAAACGTCCATGATGTTGTCGCATACATGAGCCACCGTCATTCGGCCCTGCCGGTTCATCCGCTTCTGTGCCGCCAGAATCACGCGCAGCCCCGCAGACGACAGATAAGCCAGCTTCTCCATATCGATCAGCAGATCCGCCACGCCGTCCAGTTCGGCGTCTAACACCGCCGACAGCTCCGGAGACGTTGTTGTGTCCAGTCTGCCCTCCAGTGCGATGGTCAGCTTGTTTCCCTGGTGTTGCTTTGTAATCTTCATCACAAATTCTCCTCATTGATAAAATCTGTCAGGCTGGCGGACGCGCCCGGTCCGCTCCGCGCGACAACAATTTCACGGTTCATTAAATTACCGTCATACTAAATAACCTATCATTTTAGAAGGTCAAAATCATAGTTATTATACGCTCTGCATTTTCTGATGTCAACAAATTATCGCAGGTTGACACGGAAATCAGGTTTGTGAATCAAACAGCGTGCTTTCCGGTATATATGTGCGTCAAACATCCCTTTGCATCGTCCCGTTGTTTTTCTGACGGAGAGAGGGGGACGCCGCCACAGGAAAGGCCGCAGTCCCAGCCGATACCGGCATTTGCCCATGCGCCGCGCAAAGGACTTCTATCCGCAGAATATGGCAAATTGCACAAAAAACCGCCCAAATCAGCCTGATATTTTTGAACCGCATGACCGTTCACGCAAAATATCGACCGTTCACGCAAATCCCCTTGCAAATTATCGCCAAATGTGGTAAGGTATGAACAGAAAACAAAGGGGAGTTTTTACAAAGGCCCCTTTTCGCGGCGGACGCCCTGCACACACTTCATTATGGCAGAATGGAGGCATCCTGAAAATGTATAAAACTGCGGAAAAGCAAAGGATACAGACTGGAACAAAGGCCGCTCCCGCCCAGCGGGCGACCGGCGCGCCCACCACGGCGATTCCCAATTCTGTCATGGCGTCGATGGCCGGTTCCGATGGGGGCGGATACGCCACCCCCGACCTGGGGCAGCAGATACAGGCGCGGCTGTTCGGCGCGGGGGAGCGCCCCCAGGCGCAGATCCCCCAAGCGGAAAATGAGGCGGATCGCCTCTCTGCCTCGGTACGGGGCGGAAGCCCGGAAGGGGTCAAATCCATGATGGGGCAGCGCATGGGCGCGGACTTTTCCGGAGTGCGGTTCCACACCGGCGCGGAGGCGGCGGCCAGAGCCGACGCCATGGGCGCCAGAGCCTACACCAGCGGTGCGGACGTCTACTTCGGTGAGGGCGGGTTCGACCCAGGTATTGCCGCCCATGAGCTGGTGCATACCGTCCAGCAGGGCGTGGTAGACAGCGGTGTGTCTACTATGGCCACGCCTATGGGCGGTGTGCAGATGAAGCCCGATGATGAGAAGAAGGGGGACGGGTTACTCCGGTACCTCAAGAAGGGAGGCACCGCCGCCACGGAGTTTGTGGGCGGAAAATTGAGCCAAAAAATAGGACCCTCCAAGGGCCAGAAGCAGATTGCCATGGAAAAAGCGCAAAATGGAGATTATAGTTCAGCGGCTAGCGTGGGCGATGAAAATGCTGAGGTGTTGGTAGCGCAGCAAAAGGCGCTTATCTCCCATATGATTCAGGCTGGTAAAGATCTTCCAGGTACGAATGTTCGGGAGGGGGCTACCCAGGCGTTGAACCCCTTCTACCGGAAGGCGTTGAGTGAAATAAGCCGGGATAAGAGCATACCTGATGATCAGCGCCAAAAGATTAAGGACGCCATGGAGAGCATGGATACCGAGATGATGGTCAACACCATGCGTACGCCTACGGGCGCTCAGCGGAGCAAACTGAGGAAGCATTATCGGCATCGAGATGACCAATGGCGTCTGGCGGCAGAATACCAGCGAAGCAACAGCGGGAAAACCTATCTGGGTTCCGAAGGGGACGGCACCCTCAGGGGTGCCGAGGAGTTCCGGGAGCAGACCTTCGAGGATCTCGCAAGTCACACGAATCGTTCTTCTGACGATGCCAGAAAAATGGCAAGAGCCGATTTGAAGCGAGCCAAAAACTCCGGCGACGCGTTGCTGCGTACCATGTTCTTGATGCAGCTTGGGGATTTCAAGCGCAAAGATACCAAGAAAAAATGGTTAAAAAAGAGCAAGAACGAGATAGAATGGGATCAGACCATGGCCAGCGCCTTTTCCCACGGCGGACGCACCGGTTTCCTATTCGGCACCACTGACGAGGAGGCTGATGAAAACGGGGTCAGGGCAGGCACGGATGAAGTAGCCAATGCCATTTTCGGCGCGAAGATGGGCAAGGCGGCCGGCGTACACACCCGTGCGGCGGGTACTCACCATATTAACACCCCTGAAAAGGGAGGCAGTGTGAAAGACTTCAAAGAAGGGGGCGGTATTCGCCATGGCGCAATTGCTTCCAGTTTTGACAGCAAGTACCAGCATTATGGTATGGATATGGCCATCGGTGGTATCGGCAATGCCGGTGGCGCTGGCGCGGGCGGCGAGGCGCAGATGATCAACGCCGACGGCCGCAGTGGGCATCTGTACATCGGCAAGCGCTCCAGTACCGATACCGAGATGGGTGGCCTTTTGATGGGTCTGGAGTCCGACTCCCCATATCGTATGAACCAAACCGGGCATATGCACAACGCTGCCGCCGCCTCAGAGGAAGGCTCCAGTACCGGCGGTCTGAAAAAAGATATTCAGGGCGACAAGTACGGCGGGCGCACGGTTGACCTTTCCATGATGAAAAATTCTGAGTTGGTGGAGGTTCTAGGCAAATTTACTGACCACGTCAAGCGACTTCGGCAAGGGGGCGAGGAAGGGCAAGCCCAGTACGAACAACTCCTACAGCAGATGGCGGGTCAGCGCATGAGCGGAACGGAGATGGAGACATTCCTGACAACCATTCTGGGAGATGCGGATCGGGCCAAGGAAATGGCAGGCCGGGTAAAGAGAAGACGCTGACGGTCTGGAAACAAAACCACACCGGACAGGCGCAAAGACCGCCGGTTGACAGAGGTGTGAACAATGGGGCAGCTGCAAATCAAACGCAAACAGGCCCCGCCGGTGGCTCCGGTCACGGAGCGGGCGGTGCGCAGTCAGCTGGCCTGGGCCGCCGGGGCGGAGTCCTTCCAGAACCGCGACCCCCTCTACCACGTCACGGAGAGCTTCCAGCAGACCTTCGACGCCATGGGGCGGCGACACGCCGCCCAGCTGGCGGAACAGGATGGGACGCAGGCGGCGCTGGGGAACCCCCGGCGGCTGACCGCCCCGGAGGAACAGCTCAGCGGTACCGATTCCAGCGGCTTTTACCAGCGGAGCGGCCCCGGGGAACAGGCGATGTTACAGCGGTTTTCCGAGGTGGCTTTCCAGCGGGGAACCCTCTCCGGGGCGGTGCTGCGGGGAACGGGGCAGATGATGCTGTTCTCCTGCCTGAAAAAGACGGTGGGACAGTCCGAGCCGAAGATGTGGCAGCAGCGAAAGCTGTTTGAGAAAGCCTCCCCCCACCGGAACCTGCCCGGAGCCGCGCCCCGAAAGGTCGCGTTCAACCGGGGCTTCACCGACAGCGCGGTGGGGCTGGTGGTGGACACCCTGCGGGATGCCCGGCAGACGGTGGACGACCTGACGCTGCTGGCCCAGGGCCGGAGCGACATGGGCGCAAAAGGCGCGGATACGCTGCTGGCCATGTACCCGTTCCTGGACGACAGCCGGGAGCGTGCGCTGCTGGAGAACTACCGCGCGCAGCTGGCCGGGCTGGACGAGAGCGCGCCCCAGCGCTCCATCCTGCAAAACGCGGTGGCGCGTACCCAGGCGCTCATCGACAAGAAAGCCCAGATGAAGCTGGAATTTACAAACAGGCTCCGCTTTCTCTCCGATCGGGCCACAGAGGCGCTGGAGGTTTTTGGACAGCCCGGCTTTGCTTCAGCGCTGGACACCGCCTTGCGGGACGTGCTGGCGGAGGAAGCGCCGGATGCCGGAGAGGGTGACGGCCATGGAACGGCAGGAGCAAACGATTCACAAGGCGGAGGATCGCCGGACGGAGGAACAGCCCGCCAGCCAGGAAAACCAATGGCAGAGTCCGTCCCCGCAATGGGCGGTGCAGGCGATTTTGGCGGGCAGCCGGATCGAGAACCTTCCGCCGGGGACGCTGGAGGAGCTGGCGGCCCTGGTGGGCAACAGCGCCATGCTGACCCTGCTGTCCATGAGGGCGAAGGAACCTGAACAGGCGTTTTTCCTCAGGCCGACAGACCTGCCGGACACACCAACCTTTCCCGTCCCGGCGCAGGACTGCCCCACGGTCGAGCCGTCGGGACTGACGGAGGAGCCGTGGTCAGGCGAGGCGGCGGACCCGGCCGGGCTGACCTTAGGAACCTCTGATTAAATAACTCCCGGCGTCTGGACGGCTTATTTTGTGCAACTCTTCGTTGCAAAATCTTGAAATCCAGAAAGGATTCCTGCGATTTTGCGCCTCGATTTGCGCAAAATCTGCTCGCCCAGCCATCCAAGGCCATTTAATCAGAGATTCCTTGACAGACAGGGGGAAACCTGCGTGGAAGCGTTTACCTTTGACGAGCCGCTGGAGGCCGCCCCGGAGCTGGAGGCGCTGCTGACGGAGAACGGAGTGGTTTTCCGGCGCACCGGGGACCGTTTCCGCTTCCAGTTCGCCGCTCAGGGCTGCCGGTGGCAGACGGTGTGCGACTGCGTGGGCAGTCGGGCGCTGATTTACGGCATCCACCCCACCCCCGTCCGGGATCGGGCGGCGGCGCTGGAGTGCTGCTCCCGGCTGACCGGGAAAGCGGTGCAGGGGGGATGTTTCCTGGCTCAGGAGCGGCTGGTGTTCCGCACAGAGGCGGAGCTGTTTGAACCCTGCGCCGCACGGGAAAGCCTGCTCCGCGCCCTGGAATATAACGCGGCCTTCATGACCGCCTTCTGGCGGGAGATGGCGGCGGGAGCCGGAGGCTCCCAACCTTAGTCCACAAACGCAGAGAGGCTGCGTTTTGGAGATATAGTAAGCAACAGACACAACTCCAAAATTCAAGTTCAGAAAGGAGGGGTGCTTCACGCCCCGGTCCCCCGGATTCGTTACGGCGTGAAGTGACAACATGGCAGAGTATCTATCCCCGGGTGTATACGTGGAGGAATATGATTCCGGCGCAACACCCATGCAGGGCGTAAGCACAAGCACGGCGGGTTTCGTTGGTCTCGCGGAACGCGGGCCCGTGATGGGACAGCCCCAGCTGGTGACCAGCTTTGCAGATTACAAACGGATGTACGGCGGCTATCTGAGTGAAGCGGGCTACGGTGGTGCGCGGTTCCTCCCCTATGCTGTGGAGCAGTTTTTCTCCAACGGCGGCTCCCGCGCGTACATCATGCGGGCCGTCCCCGACGACGCCAAGGCGGCCACCCTGACCACGGGTGTGCTGAAAATCACCGCCGCCAGCCCCGGCGCGTGGGCGGAGGATATGCGGGTGACCGTTGCCCCGGCCTCCAAGGCCAAGACCCAGGTGCTGGCCGTCTCCGGCGCAGACCTGACGCTGAAAAATGCCGACGGTTTCAACCCCGGCGACGTGGTGGAGCTGTTTGACGGCAAGACGGCGGCCTATGCCACCGTCAAGAGCGTACTGGACCGGGTCATCACCCTGGACGCCCCCTGCGCGCTGGACGTGGCCGACACAAAGGTCGGCACCGCCAAGTACATCAAGACCTGCGAGATCACCATCACCGCCCGGCTGGGTGAGACGGTGGAGAGCTTCGAGGATCTGTCCCTCAAGAAGGACGCGCTGAACAACGTCGTCGTTCGCACCGCCAAGTCCGACCTGATCCGGGTGGAGCTGGTGGAGGTCAAGGCGCCTCGCACACCCGCCCCCGCCAAGGACGCCAAGGACAAGGACGCGGCCCCCGCAGCCAAGACTGCGCCGTCCATCGTTCCCTTTGACCTGTGCGGCGGCAAGGGCGGCGCTCTGGTGCTGACCCTGCAGGGCGGCAGCAACGGCTCCGTACTGAACGTCTCCGCCAACGCCTACATGGGCAAGGACGACGGCCCCGGCAGACGTACCGGTCTCCAGGCTTTCCAGGAAAACAGCAGCGTCTCCATCATGGCCATCCCCGGCGTCACCGCCCCCGATGTGCAGGCCGCTCTGATCGCCTTCTGCGAGAACAAGAAGAGCTGCTTCGCCATTTTGGACATCCCCATGGATCTGAAGCGCACCAACGATGTGGCCAATTTCCGGGATATGTACGATTCCACCTACGCCGCTATGTACCACCCCTGGCTGGAGATGTACGACGCAGGGTCGAAGCGTTCCGCCTACTTCCCGCCCTCCGGCGCCATTGCCGGCATCTATGCCCGCACTGACACAGAGCGGGGCGTCCATAAGGCCCCTGCCAACGAGGTCGTTCGGGGCTGCACCGGTCTCTCCTGCGCCTATAATGAGGGAGAGCAGGACATCCTGAACCCCATCGGCGTCAACCTGATTCGGTCGTTCACCGGCCGGGGCATCCGCGTCTGGGGCGCCCGCACCATCAGTTCCAACGGTCTGTGGAAGTACCTGAACGTCCGCCGCCTGTTCATCTATGTGGAGGAGTCCATCAAGGCCAACACCAACTGGGTGGTCTTTGAGCCGAACAGCGCCACCCTGTGGAACCGCGTGACCCGCACCATCGAGACCTTCCTGGCCACCTGCTGGCGGGACGGCGCGCTGGCCGGTTCCAGCCCCTCTGAAGCCTTCTTTGTGGAGTGCGGTCCCACCACGATGACCCAGGACGACATCGACAATGGCCGTCTGATTTGCCAGATCGGCATTGCCCCGGTGAAACCCGCCGAGTTTGTGATCTTCCGCATTACGCAGAAGACGGCCTCCGAATAATCCCCGCGCAAACTGATACAGAAAGGACGAACATAAATGGCAATCAATTATCCATACAGAGTATTTCGATATCAGGTCGAAATCGATGGGATCAGCCGCGCGGGCTTCTCTGAGGTATCCGGCATGAGTTCCTCCACCGACGCTGTGGAGTACCGTGAGGGTGACGACCTGCGCAACACCCCCCGGAAGATGGCCGGACTGACCAAGTTCGGCAACGTCACCCTGCGCTGGGGCGTATCTGACGACTCCGACTTCTTGGAGTGGGTCTATTCCGTGGCGCCCACCAACACCGCGCCTCCCACCGGCATGGTGCGCCACAATGTGACGATTACCCTGATCGACGACGCCGGGAACCCCGGCCCGTCCTGGAACCTGATCAATGCGTGGCCTGTGGGCTACACGGTGCCCGACCTGAACGGCATGGGCGGCGAGGTAGCAATCCAGTCCCTGGAGCTGTGCCACGAGGGCCTGGAGCATACCCCCGGCAGCGTGGCCGGTGAAGCCTCCACCATCTAAATAACCAAACACGACCTGCCCCCACGGCCCCAGACGCTTCCTGGTCTGCGGGCTGTGGGATGCTGTTCAGGGAGAAGATGCTATGCAGACAGAGTTTGAATTTGAACTGCCCAAGGGGTATGTGGACCAGAACGGAGACGTGCATAAGCGGGGTGTGATGCGCCTGGCCACCGCAGCCGACGAAATTTTGCCCATGCGGGATCAGCGGGTGCAGCAAAACGCGGGCTATCTGACCATCATTCTGCTGTCCAGAGTGGTGACGAAGCTGGGAACGCTGAGTACCATCAACACACGGGTCATTGAAAACCTGTTCACCATGGATCTGGCGTATTTGCAGGATATGTACCAGCGGATCAATATGTCTGAGATGCCCCAGTACAAGGTGACCTGTCCCCACTGCGGCCAGCAGTTTGAGGTGCCGCTGGATTTTCTGCTGGGCTAGCGTGTGAGCCGGACGTGAAACAGGAGCCGACGCCGACTTTTGCGTGGCAATCGATCCCACTGCGGCCGGACAGTCCGCTGCAAAACAGACACACGCGGGGGATGCAGCTCTACCCCCAGGATCGCCTTTACCAGGAGATGGCCTTTTTGGCCTATTATCTCCATTGGTCCTTCAAAGAATTGATGGAGATGGAGCATGGGGAGCGGCGGCGCTGGTGCCGGGAGGTATCCGCCATCAACAAAAAACTAAGCGGAGACGACAAAAAAACCTACGAATTTCGATGATGGGCAGGTGACGGCAGATGGCGGGAAACGACCCTTTTCAGGTCTTTCGATTCCTGGTAGAGGTGGAAAACAGCGGCGTCGTTGTGGCGGCGTTCTCCCAGTTTTCCGGCATCAGAATGGAGGTGCAGACGGTGCAGGGGCGCTCCGGCGACGATCTGCGAGGGGTGCAGTCCTACATCCCTGTGCTGACCACCTTTGCGCCGGTGACGCTGACCAAAGGAGTCATTGGCGACAACGACTTTCTGGACTGGATGTTCGCCGCCGCCGCCGGGGTGTATGACGGTCCCAGCGATAAGTCCCTGCGCCGGACGCTGAATATCGTCGCGCTGGACAGCCAGGGCAGACGGGGCGTCACCTGGACGCTGTACCGTGCCCTGCCCATCGGCTACGAGCTGGCGCCCATGGACGGCAGCCGGAGCGAGGTGCTTTCCGAGAATCTGGTCTTTGCCTTTGAAGGGATGGAGCGGAAAACAGAGACGGTTTAGGCCGGGACAGTTCCGCCTGGATCCGCAGGGGGCAGCCACCCCAAACAGAACGGAGGGAGAAAAGCGATGTCGTTGCTATCCGGTGCATATTTTGAGGTAGACCTGTCCGGGAGCGGAGTCAGCCTGGGGGGCAGCTTTCTCTCCGTCAGCGGATTGGACATGGAATTTGAATACGAGGTCTACTGCGAGGGCGGCAGCAGCTATCCTCGCTATTTTTTCAAGAATGCCAAACCACAGACCCTGGTGCTGGAGCAGGGGACAGTGACCGATGCGGACAGTGTGTCCGAGTTAATCTACATGGTCAACCTGGGGATTTCCGTGCCGCTGGAGGGTACCATCCTGCTGCGGGACAGCTTCGGGAACACCATGCGGGTTTGGCACATCTGCGACGCTCATCTGGTCAAGTATGCGGGTCCCAGCCTGAACAGTAATCAGCCTGAGTTGGCCGTCAGCCGGATCGAGCTGATGTATAATGGGAGCAGCTAATGAAAACCATTGCATCGGCAAAAGAGAATATGGCGCTGCTCTCTCAGGAACAGCTGACACAGGCGGCCTTTGGTACGCTTTGCCAGGCTTTCGCGCTGCGGCTGTTGGAACGCGCGGGGTACGAGAACGGCCTGTATCAGCAGGTGGCGCTGGAATTTCTGGAGGAAGGACAGGAGAGTCCTCCCCCGGCGGAGAATATCTTCAACATCGATCTGCGCATTGTGCTGGAATCCCTGCAGCGGGAGGAAAAGAAGAACCGACAGGAGAAACAGGCGGCGGAGAAGCTGCTGACCCAGGTACTTCACCTCCAGGAGCAGTCAGCAGCCCAGTCTCGCGGCGAAAAGGCGGGGACAGAGCAGAGGTTTCTAACCGTGCAGCTGTATCCGGCCACCCTTTGGCAGCAGACGGTGTACGCAGAGACGTTGCTCCGCAGCGGCGCGACCCCGGAGGACGCCGTCACACCGCTGACGGCACTGTCTGGCCATCGGGAACAGCGGTCGGCCGCCGTCCCCGCCGGGTACGGGACAAACGCGCGGAATCGGCTGTCGGCGGCCAATGTGCCGCTGCCGACGTCGTCGGCTTTGGCATGGCGGCGCAGCCATCCCAGTGGAACGGAGCCTGCCGCGCCGGGGAGACCTGACCGCCAGATGACCTGGCGCTCTGCTCCTCCCGGACAGGCTGTCCCGTCCCAGGGCGGGGACAGGGCGACATCCATGCCCCAGACCTCCGGCGTGTCGTCGGTGCCGACAGACTGGCAGGCGGGCGGGTACGCCCTCCCATCGGAGCCGCTGAAATACCGGACGCAGCAGGAAGGAGAGGGACAGAGTGTTCCCTCGCCAGCTGACAGACAGCTGGCGCAGACAGTTTCCGATGCAGTGAACCGGACACTGCAACACCGTCGCCCAGAGGATGCCTACGCCGCTTCCCGCCCTGGGCGGGAAGCGGCGCAAGTTTCCACGGGACAGACCCAAAATCCCACAGAGGGACGGCAGAGACGCGGACAACCGGAGACAGCGCCCTCTCACGAACTGGTGAGCGGACAGACAGCCGCCCGTCCGGGCAGCCAGGCCCTTCCCGCCCCGGTGCAGTCGGCGGGAGAGCGGCGGGAGCAGCAGGGACAGCGAACCCTTCAAAAACGCCAGGAACCGCAGAACCGACAAAGAAAGGCGGACAACGTCGCAGAGGATGCGAGGACGCAGCCCTCTGCAGTTCTCCCCTCCCAGGGGGAGTCTGCACCCGGCTGGCGAGAGAACCAGGCAGCGAAGCCGGAAACGCACCGGGAGGAACCAAGTGATGCGGTGCGGCAGACCGCCGCGAACGCCGCCCCGGAAGGGGCGGGGACAGAGAAACGCCCCTTGTCCTCTGCCACCGCGTCGGCTGCTGAGATGCAGGCCGGAGGAACCGTGCCGCTGTTGCACCAAGGTGGAATGTCAGGGCGAGGGATCGGCGCATCGGGGGAAAATGCGTCTGCGGCTCCCTGGCAGGGGGCTGACCAGCGTACTTTGCCCCAGCGCAGCAGTCTGGAGACGGGCGATGCGCAGTCTGACCGGCCAGCGGGGCGGATGAGTGCGGACTGGCTCCCATTGGAGCCGCTGGACCTGGCGCAGCTGGACGGAAGTGCAGCCCTCGGGGAGGGTGCAGTGAGCCGCGATTCCCGTGGGAGCCTGACCCCACCCCTGCGGGGGGAGCAGACTGCCGGTTCTGCGGCAGGCCCGGACAGGAAGGACGCAGACGAAGGGATGAACCGCCGCCGGGAGAACCGACCCGGTCGGGAATCCACTCCCCCCGGGGAGCGGGCGTCGGTGCCGGGTCATTCCCCTTTGGGGCCTGCCAGACAGGGCATCGCTCCGGTGAGCCGGGACGTGCGTATGGCAGGCGGCGGTACTCTGGAGAATCCGCAGGAGACGGCGCAGCCGCTGCGCCAGGAAATCCACAGCGGGGAGATGCTAACCCACTCCACAATAGAGGTTCAGACGAGGCAGCAGAACGCACAGGAGAAGGTCAGCACCGTCGAACTGGAGAACAGTGGCCAGCCTCCCCGGGCGGCACAGACCGTCACCGGAGAGGTACAAAAAACCCAGCAGACGCAGCCTTCGGCGGCAGAACTGCACCACGCCCGGACGGCACAGACCGTCACCGGGGAGGTACAGAAAACCCGGCAGACGCAGCCCCCGGCGGCGGAACTGCACCACCCCCGGACGACCCA
>JAJQBR010000178.1 GCA_021203185.1 Clostridiales bacterium | reverse complement strand
CATATTGTCTTTCTTTATTTGAAGATTTTGAAGGTGTTGCACTTCGTATTGTAACCTACCTTCCTCCCCCAGCCCCCGGAAGAACAGGCAGGAGACCCCCACCATCACCAGCTCGGAGGCGAAATTGAGAATGGCCACCTGGCTCCACCCCGCGCCGGAGAGATAGACGAAGCCGGTGATCCCGGCGATAACGGCGCTGCACACCGCCATAAACCACCGGCTCCGGTACAGGGGCCGGTCAAAAAAGGCGAACTCCACCGCGTAAATGAGAATTGCGGCGGCGGCGTAGCGCAGCGCGCCGCTGGCGTCCATCCCCAGCAGACAGCCAAACAGCCCGCCCAGCAGGGCGGCAGCTCCCTCCAGCCCGGAGCCGGAGGCGGCGACGTAACCCAGGGCAAAGGGGGCGTGTTCCCCCAGCACGAAGCCCTGGCTGAGAACGGCGGCCAGCAGAAAGCGCCCCAGGCAGGCGGTCACGGCGCTATGGGGGAGGTTCAGGCGGGAAAACAGGCGTTTGACGCGGCGGAGAGGTTCTTTTGTAGGCATGGTGCAGCAGTCCTTTCGGGGAGTGTGGCGTTTGTCCCCAGTATAAAGGGAAAAAGGGACAAAACCCGTCGGGAAATGGCACGGAGATTCCCCAAAGGCGCAAAAATCGGGGCTGCGCCGTTGGCGCAGCCCCGGAAAGGTGTTTGTTGCTTTTTTCGATGCAGAGAAATTACTCAGCGGTCTTGGTGGCGTACATGAAGTACTTGTTGCCGGTGACGGTAGCCAGCACGCCGGAGACGTTGCTCTTCATCATGTAAGAGTCGTTGTAGTAGTAGATGGGCAGGACGCACCAGGTGGACATCAGCATATCCTCGGCTTCCCGCATCAGGGTGACGCGCTCGGCGGTGTCGGCGGTGTTGCGGATCTGGGTGATCAGGTCGTCATAGACGCTCCAATCCAGCTCCGCGCTGTCATCGCGGCCAAACTGGCAGTCGTTGTTGCCGGAATTGGTGGTCCACATCTCCAGCATATTGATGGGGTCGTTGTAGTCCATAACCCAGGCACCCCGGGCCACGCCGTAGTCGCCGGCCTTACGGGCCTCCAGGAAGACGTTCCACTCCTGCTGGTCGATGGTCATGTTGATGCCCACGGAGGCGAAGTCCGCCTGCATGGCCTCAGCGATGGTGACGTTGCTGCCGGAGGGGTTGGTCAGGTAGGTGAAGGACACGTCGGTGGTCAGCATTCCGCTCTCGTCGAACTCAAAGCCGATGGACTCCAGCAGGGCCTTGGCCTCTTCCACGTTGGCGTCGTAGTCGTCCACGGAGTAGTAGGACACGCCGTCCTCAAAGAGACCGCCGTTGCTGTCGGAGGAGGCGGCGGGGATGAAGGTGGTGGCCAGTTCCTGGCCGGTCTGGGTGATGTTGTCCACGATGTACGCGCGGTCAATCAGCAGGCAGAGGGCGTGCCGGAAAGTGGCGGCCTCGTCCTCGGTCAGGCCCAGCTCATCCCACAGGTCGGAATTGTAGTTCAGGGTGACATAGTAGGTGCCCAGCTCGTCGATGATGTACAGCTCAGGGTCATCAGCGGCCAGCAGCACGCCCAGCTCGTCGGTGGGGATGGTGTCGATGAAGTCCAGGTCGCCGGACTGATAGGCGGCGTAGATGGCGGTGTCGTCGCTGGACAGCATGAAGTTCAGGGTCTCGATGCTGATGCTGTCGGCATCACGATAGTACTCGTTCTTGACATAGGTCATGTCGGAGTCGTGGTTCCAGCTGGAGAGCACATAAGCACCGTTGCAGACGAAGGAGTCGCCGGCGTCCAGGGCCCAGCCGCCGGGGGTGGTGCCGTCGGGGTTGTTCTCTTCCACGGTCTCCTCATAGACGGGGAAGAACACGGGGAAGGCGCACAGGTCCAGGAAGTAGGGGCAGACAGAGGTCAGGGTAACGGTCAGAGTGGTGCCGTCCTCGCTGGCCACGACAGAGTTGTCGCCCAGGCCGGTGAAGTTGCCGTCCTCGTCGTACTGGCAGTCGCCCAGGATCTCATAGAGGTACTGGTAGTCGGCAGCGGTGTTGACATCGGCGGCCCGGCGCCAGGAGTACTCGAAGTCGGAAGCGTCCAGGTCCTCGCCGTTGGACCACTTCAGGCCCTCCCGCATGGTGAAGGTGTAGGTCAGGCCATCGTCAGAGACTTCATAGCTCTCGGCGCAGCCTTCTACCAGGTTGCCATCGGCGTCGTAGGTCAGCAGGCCCTCGAAGGAGTTGACCGCCAGGCAGGCGCCGTCCACGGAGCTGTTCAGGGCGGGGTCCAGATAGTCCGGCTCAGAGGCGAGGTTGATGTTCAGGGTGGTGGTGTCGGTGTTGGTGGCACTGTCGCTGGTGGTGGTCCCATCGGCGGCGGCGCTGGAGTCGCTGGTGGTGGTGCTGGAGCTGCTGCTTCCGCCGCAGGCGGCCAGAGACAGCACCATAGCCAGGGCCAGTACCAAAGCTAGTACTTTCTTCATGTTTTTCCTCCTAAACGATTGGTTTGCGGAGGGCGTCCCGGCGGGACGTTCCTCCTGACAGCGGCGCGGAGCGCCGCCCTTCCAAAAGCGGACGGGGAACCGCCAGGGCAGCTCCCGTCTCGCTTCGGTTGGCTCATTATACACCCAAACAGACCGAAATACAATGGGGTTTCGGGTGCTTTCGCCGCCTTTACTTGTTCCAGCAGGCGACCTCGTGGCCGCCGCCCCGGTCGGTCAGCTCCGGCATGGCCTGGGCGCACTGCTCGGTGGCGTAGCGGCAGCGGGTGCGGAAGGGACAGCCGGTGGGCATATTCAGCGGGGAGGGAACGTCGCCCTCCAGCATGATGCGCTTGCTCTTCCGGGCCGTGTTGGGGTCGGGGATGGGTACAGCGGACAGCAGGGACTGGGTATAGGGGTGGATGGGGTTGTTCATCAGTTCATCGGACTCCGCCAGCTCCATCATGTGTCCCAGGTACATAACGGCGATGCGGTCAGAGATGTGCTGCACCACCAACAGGTCGTGGGCGATGAACAGATAGGCCATGCCCCGCTCCGCCTGCAGGTCCTCGAACATATTGACCACCTGGGCCTGAATGGACACGTCCAGGGCGGAGACCGGCTCGTCGCAGACGATGAACTTGGGGTCCACCGCCAGGGCGCGGGCGATGCCGATACGCTGGCGCTGGCCGCCGGAGAACTCGTGGGCGTAGCGCATGGCGTGTTCGGCGTTCAGACCGACGGTTTCCATCAGGGCCAGCACCTTTTCCCGGCGCTCCTCTTTGGTCTTGTAGAGCTTGTGGACATCCAGCGGCTCACCGATGATGTCCTCCACGGTCATGCGGGGGTTCAGGGAGGAATAGGGATCCTGGAACACCATCTGCATTTCCTTACGCAGGGCATGGATGTTCTGGTCTGTGACCTCCTCCCCCTCGAACTTGATGGTGCCGGAGGTGGGCTTGTACAGCCGCAGCAGGGTGCGGCCCACGGTGGTCTTGCCGCAGCCGGATTCTCCCACCAGGCCCAGGGTCTCGCCGGGCTTGATGTTGAAGGAAACGTCGTCCACGGCCTTCAGGGGAATGGTCTTAAAGCCGCTGCGAACGGGGAAATACTGTTTCAGGTGGCTTACCTCTACCAAATATTCGCTCATTGCGCACTCCCCTCCTCATACATTTTTTTCACGTTCAGCCAGCAGGAGGCCCTGTGGGTCTCGCCCACCTGGATCTCCTCCGGCACGTCAGTCAGGCAGATCTTCATGGCGTCGTCGCACCGGGGACAGAAGGCGCAGCCTGCGGGCATATTCAACATATTGATGGGGGTGCCGCCGATGGGAATGAGCCGGTCTCCGTTGTTCTCGGTGGTGGGAATGGAGCGCAGCAGGCCCCGGGTGTAGGAGTGGGCAGGGGCATAGAAGATGTCGTCCGCTGTACCCCGCTCACAGACCCGGCCGCCGTACATGACAATGATCTCGTCGCACATGGAGGCGATAACGCCCAGGTCGTGAGTGACGATGATGATGGCCATGCCCAGCTGCTTTTGCAGGTCCTGCATCAGCTCCAGGATCTGGGCCTGGATAGTCACGTCCAGGGCGGTGGTCGGTTCATCGGCGATGAGGATGTCCGGCTCACAGGCCAGGGCCATGGCGATCATCACGCGCTGGCGCATACCGCCGGACAGCTCATAGGGGTACTGCTTGACCCGCTTTTCCGGCTCGTTGACGCCCACCAGGGTGAGCATCTCCACGGCGCGGGCCTTTGCCTCGGCCTTGTTGCGGTTGGTGTGCAGCAGCACGGCCTCCTCCAGCTGGCTGCCGATGGTGAACACCGGGTTCAGGGAGGTCATGGGGTCCTGGAAGATGATGGAGCAGCACTTGCCCCGGAACCCGGCCATCTGCTTATTGGTCCATTTGGTGATGTCCTCGCCTTTATAGAGGACCTTGCCGCTCTCGATATTGCCGTTTTCCGCCAGAATCTGCATGATGGAATAGGCGGTGACGGACTTACCGGAACCGGATTCGCCCACGATGCCCAGGGTCTTGCCCGGCGCCAGGGCGAAGGAAACGCCGTTGACGGCCTGCACCTTGCCCTTGTCGGTGTGGAAGCTGGTGTGCAGATCCTGCACATCCAAAATGTACTCGTAATCAGCCATTCTCATTCACCTCATCTCTGCAGCTTCGGGTCGAAGGCGTCCCGCAGACCGTCGCCCAGCAGATTCAGCGCCAGCACGATCAGGCAGATAGTGACGGCGGGGAAAATCAGCTTCAGAGGATAGCTCTGGAGGCCGCTCCGGGCATCGTTGGCCAGGGAACCCAGGGAGGGCATGGGAGCGGAAACGCCCAGACCCAGGAAGGACAGGTAGCTCTCGGTAAAAATCGCGGAGGGGATTTGGAGGGCGGTGGTGATGATGATGACAGACAGGCAGTTGGGCAGGATGTGCCGCGAAATAATGCGGGAGGTGGAGGTGCCGATGCACTGGGCCGCCAGCACGTATTCGTTCTGCTTGATGGTCAAAATCTGACCGCGAATCAGCCGGGCCATGGACACCCAGTACAACAGTCCGTAGACGATGAACAGGGAAATCATGTTGGTACCCAGCTTGGCCAGGATGGTTCCTTTGATGACGTTGCCCAGGGTCTCGTTCAGCACCACGGACAGCAGGATGATAATCAGCATATCGGGCAGGGAGTAGATAACATCCACGATACGCATCATAATCAGGTCCGCCATGCCGCCCAGATAACCGGCGATGGAGCCGTAGACCATGCCGATAATCAGAACCATCAGGGAGGCGAACAGGCCCACGCACAGGGAGACGCGGGTGCCGTACACTACACGGATGAAGTAGTCACGGCCCAGGGAGTCGGTGCCGAAGATGTGGGGGAACACGCTCTCACCGGCAGCGATAGACGCCTGTTCGCCGGAGCTGTACTCAAAAGGAGCCAGGTTGCTGGCGCCCTTGACGATTTCGGCGTAGCCGTAGGGGACAATCATGGGGGCAAAGATGATGATGAGAATAATCAGAACCAGCACCACGATAGCGCCCATCGCCAGGGGATTTTTCCGCAGGCGGCGCATACCGTCCTTAAAGAAGGTGGTGGATTCGCCCATGACCTCCTGCTGGCGCTTCTCCTCGTCGGTGGCGGGGGCAAATTTGGACAGGTCCACCTGGGCGGAGAGAGGAGATTTCTTAAAGTTTTCAGCCATAATTGAGATTCCTCCTTACTCCAGCTTGATCCGGGGATCGACCAGCTTGTAAACAATGTCGGTGATCAGGTTTGCAACGACCATAATGATGGCCAGGAAGATGGTGGTCGCCATAATCAGGGTGTAGTCCCGGTTGGTGATGCCGGTGACGAACTTGCTGCCCAGTCCGCCAATGGTGAAGATGCTCTCCACCACCATGGAACCGGTCAGAATCGAGGCAATCATGGGACCGACGTAGGTGATAACGGGAATCAGGGCGTTGCGCAGACCGTGCTTAAAAATGACTTTGATTTGCGGTACGCCTTTGGCCCGGGCGGTGCGGATGTAATCCTGACTCAGCGCGTCCAGCATGGAGGTCTTGGTCAGACGGGTGATATAGGCCATTGGGTAACAGGCCAGGGAAATCACTGGCAAAATGATGTTGTTGCTGCCGGCGCTCCAGACAGGAACCCACCCCAGCCTCATGCAAAAGACATATAGCAACAGCGTCGCCAGCACAAAGGATGGCATGGCTGTCACCAGCGTGGTGAAAAAGACAATTAACCGGTCAGGGACGCGGTTCCTCATAAGTGCGGCAATCGACCCCAGCACAAGCCCCAGCACAATGGCAAGGCAGGCGGCGGCCAGGCCCAGCCTGGCGGAAATGGGGAAACTCTCACCGATGATGTCGCTGATGTTTCGACCGGTTTTCAGGCTCACGCCCAAATCGCCTTGCAGCAGATTCCTCATGTAGAGGCCATACTGCACAATCACCGGCTTGTCCAGGTTGTACCTCGCCTCCAGCGCGGCTTTCGTAGCCTCGCTGGTGGCCTTCTCGCTGTTGAACGGCCCGCCAGGGATGGCGTTCATGGCGAAGAAGGTGATCAGGCTAATCACGAAGATGGTCAGGATCGCCAGCAGAATACGCCTTATGACATACTTGACCAAAACATTCACTCTCCTTTTTACAATGATTGGTTTCTCTCTGTTTGCCCTACAGAAAAGAAAAACAGCAAATCTCACCCGCGATTCGTTTCACAGCACAGCATGGAGTTGCTTTTTGCCGCCGTTGGCGAATTGCGATTCAGACGGCGCCGCAAAACAGATGTGCGCACAGTCCTGAGATTTGCCGTATCCACTGTATGTACAAACACTAAAATAATTATAGGCGGAAACTATGGGTTTGTCAACCGGTTGTCCCGGCCTTTTTTGGGAATTTTGCAATCCCACCTGGATGGAGTTGCATTTTGAAATGAAAAAATGGAATTGATTCCCCACATTTGGACTGTTTCGCGGCGGCGTTCCTTCATGCTGACCTGTCAGGCAAATTGATTCGTCAGAACAGCCCCGCCACCAGCATCACCAGGGGCAGCGTGACGATACAGCAGACGGTGGTCAGCAGCACCGCTCCGGCGGCGTAATCCCCTTCGGAGCCGTTGTTTCGGGCCATCATCGCCACCGAAGCCATGGTGGGGGTTCCGGCGATCATGGTCATATAGAGGGTGATGCCCTCCTCCACCCCGGCGGCGTGTAACGCCAGGAACATCAGCAGGGGGGTCAGCAGCATTTTCGTCACCGGAATCAGGTAAAACTCTTTGGTGGTCAGAGCCTGTTTCAGGTCCAGCCCCGCCGCCAGCCCGCCGATGTAGACCATCGCCAGCGGGGAGGTGACGCCGCCCACGGTGGAGAGGGCGTCTTGCAGCAAGTCGGGCAGGTGCAGCCCCGCCAGCAGCATGACTACGGCGATGCAAATGGCCACGATGCAGGGGTTGACCACTTTTTTCAGGTTGGCACTCCACTTGCTGTCCTTGAGCTTTTCCTCCGGCAGACACAGGTAATAGCCCAGGGTCCAGCAAGCGGTCTGATCCACCAGAGTAAAGACGGCGCTGTACAGCGTCCCCAGCTGGGGGAACAGCGCCACCGCCAGAGGGATGCCCATAAAGCCGTTGTTGCCCAGGGTGCCGCAGGCGCAGTACACCCGCTTTTTGTTTCCCTTCAGGCGGCAGAGCCTGGCCGCCAGCCACGCCAGGGCGTAGAGCAGCGCCACCAGCAAGATGCCCAGAGGAATGATAATCAGCGTGTCCAGCAGCTGCTGGCGGGTGGCCCCCTCCAGGATGGAGGTCAGCAGCATCAGCGGCATGGTGATGTTGATGACCAGCGCGGCGATGGCCCCCAGCCCCCGGCTGTCCAGCACGTGGAGCTTGACGGCCAGCACGCCAATGGCGGCCATAATAGTGAAGGTGATGAGCTGTTTGAAAATAATCGCTGCCATTTGCTTTTCTCTCTTCTCTTTGTCCATGATAAACGGCGGAAAGGGCGCAAATCCTTTCCGCCGTCCGTTTTTTAGTTTATCACGTTCTCAGGTCAGTGACAAGTGGGGATTGCGGGAAAGCGGCGGCGCCGTCTGCAAGGAAACGGTCAAATCTCCTTCATCCTGGTGGCAATGGCGTGGATGACGAAGGGGATAAACACGGTGATGAGGGCGGCGTAGCCCAGGTAGGCGTAGCCCTGCTTGACCACGGCCATCAGGCCGAACTGAGCGATGCCCCAGGCGATGGCCACGAAAATGGCGGTGGTGACGGCCATGCGGACCATATGACCCTTCTGACGGGCGGCTTCATCGGCCATGCGGCGCTCGATGGCGTTGACGCAACGGGCCACGATACCGGCAATCATGTTCACGCCGGTGGAGATGGAGCCGAGGATAATCAGCACGGAGATGATGGGGGTCAGGACAGCCGCGCCCACGCCGTTCTGCACCAGCACCAGCATGGGGACGGAGGCTTCCGCCATGTCTGCCACATACATAACGGCCAGCATACCCACGATGGACAGCTCCATGGAGAAGAAGTTCACCACAAACATACCGATGGCGGCCCGGTCAATTTGCTTTGTGTCGGTGACCGGCTCCATGTGCTGGTACATGACAGAGACGGAGGCCAGCTGGAACAGGAAGTACAGGAAGGCCATCCACAGGGCGGGGCCGAAAGCGCCGCTTTCGGTGGAACCGGCCACCATCTGACCGGAGAGCATATTGCCGATGGCGGCGGAGATGGCGGGCCACTGAACGATGATGTTAGGCACCAGCACCGCCACCAGGCCGATGATGATGAGGACGGACAGGGTGGAGGCAGCAGCCCGAACCACGCCGCTGCCGTACATGGCGATGAAGAAGATGAACGCCGCCACGATGAGGGTACACAGCCAGTAGGGAATGTTGGTCAGGGTGTTCAGGGTGGAGCCGCCGGTGGCGAAGGCCGCAGCGGAGGCGGTGCCAATCATAATCAGGTAGCAGATCTCAAACAGGTTGGACATGACCGGGCGGGTGCTGCCATAGATGCTGTCGGAGAAGGAGCGATAGTCGTAGGTCTGGTGCTTGTAGGCGTAGCGCATCCCGTACCAGAAAAACAGCGCGTACAGCCCCTGGCTCAGCACCGGCAGGATGAGGCACCAGATGCCGTAGTTAATGAAGTACTGCTTGATTTGTGCGCCGGAGGCGAATCCGCCGCCGAACTGGGTGGTGAAGGCGACAAAGGCGATGCCCATTGCCAGGGGCATTCTGCTCTTGTCTACCAGCAGGGATTTTTTACTCATAGTAGATTCCTCTCTCTCCTATCCTTTTTGTATTTTATTTTCCCTTCAACCGAAGGGAAAGGACAGACACTCACTCGTTGAACTCAATGATTTTGCCGGGGTTCAAAATCAGGTTCTCGTCGAAGGCCAGCTTGACGGCCTTGTAGAGCTTTATCATCCGGGGGCCGACGAACTCTTTCAGGTACTCGATGCGCCCGTTGCCGATGCCGTGTTCGCCGGAGAGCTGACCGCCCAGCTCCTTGGACAGGGCGTACAGTTCCACCAGACAGGCGTGGGTGGCGCTCTCCCACTCCTCGTCGGACATCTCCGGCCCGCGGAGCAGCTCGGTGTGGATGTTGCCGTCGCCACAGTGGCCGCAGGGCTCCACCCGGATGCCGTGGGACAGGGCGATGCGCTTGGCGTCCTTGACGTACTGGGCGATTTTGGATCGGGGTACCACCACGTCGCACTCCTCCTGGGAGACGGAGTCGGCCTTCATGCCCTCCAGGATGCCGCCGCGGACCTCCCAGACGGAGGCGGCCCGCTCCGGGGTGTTGGCGATGGCGCAGTCAATGGCCCCGTTTTCCAGGGCGGCCTCCGCCGCAGCCTCCACCGCCGCGTCCAGCTCGCTCTGGCTGGAGGCGTCGTACATGACGATGAGCACCGCCTCCCCTTCCTTGACGGGCAGGGGCTTGTTCAGGTTGCGCTCCACGATTTCAATCAGTTCCCGCTCCAAAAATTCGATGGCGGTGGGGACGAAGGGCAGCTCCAGCACCTTGGGTACCATGTCGGCACACTCCTCCAGGCTGTGGAAGGGCATGACCAAAGTGCAGGTGCAGTTGGGGGCGGGCAGCAGCTTTAAGGTCACCTCGGTGAGGACGCAAAGCGTCCCCTCGGAGCCAATAACCAGGTCCTTGATGTCGTAGCCGGTGGTGTTCTTCACCACGTTGGAGGAGAACCGCTCGATGGAGCCGTCGGGCAGCACCGCTTCGATGCACCGGACAAAATCCCGGGTCAGACCGTATCGGACGGCCTTCATGCCGCCGGCGTTGGTGATGACGTTGCCGCCAATGGTGGCGGTTTTCTCGCCGGGGTCAGGGGGATAGAACAGCCCCTCGGCAGAGGCGGCGGCCTGCACGTCCAGCAGCAGCGCGCCGGGCTGACAGGTGACGGTCTGGTTCTTGTGGTCCACCGGGTCGATTTTGTTCATCCGCATGACAGAGAGCATAATGCCGCCGTATTTGCAGTTGGAGCCTCCGGCCAGGCCGGTGCCGCCGCCCCGAACCACCACGGGGATGTTTTTTCCGTTGCAGTAGGCCATGATTTTGGAGATTTCGTATTTATCCACGACCTCCACATACAGTTCCGGCGGGAAGGTGCCGTAGTTGGGCATTTCGTCGTGGTAGTATTCGCTGGCGATTTCGTCCCCCACCATCACCCGATCCGGCGCGGTGACGGAGCGGATGTAGGCGAAGTCGGCCTCGTCCATTTTTTTGTAGGGAAACGCCATAGGTCAGTCCTCCTTCCGCTCTTGCAGCAGCTGGGTCAGTCTGGGAACCACCTGATAGAGGTCGTCCACGATGCAGTAGCTGGCCACGCCGAAAATCTGTGCATTGGGGTCGCTGTTGATGGCCACGATGGTCTCCGCGCTGTTCATGCAGGAGGTGAACTGGATGGCCCCGGACACCCCGCAGGTGATGATGAGCTTGGGGCGGACGGTGTGGCCAGACAGGCCGATTTGGTGCAGCTGGTCGCCCACGCCCTGTTCCACCATGGGCCGGGTGAAGGCCAGCTGCGCGCCCAAAGCCTGGGCCAGCTGGCGGCAAAGCTCCACGCCCTCCTCGTTGCGCACACCCCGGCCAATGGCCACGATGCGCTCGGCCTCCTCGATGGTCTTTTTCTTTTCAATCAGGGTGGAGGAAATCACGTCGATGCCGGAGCGAACCATCGCCTCTGACACCTTGCATCGGGCCACGATGCCCGTGGGATTTTCCACCCGCTTGGCCCGGTCCATGACCCGGTAGCGGACGGTGGCGAACTGGGGCCGGGAGTTGGAAATGAGGATCTGGGCCATGATGTTGCCGCCAAAGGCGGGACGAATCTGCACCATGTCGGTGTTGGGCTGGATGTCCAATGTGGTGCAGTCGGCGGTCAGGCCGGTGTGGTACCGGGTGGAGAGCCGGGGGGCCAGGCTCCGCCCCAGGGAGGTGGCCCCGATGAGGACGGAGGAGGGCCGGGTGTTGGCGATGCAGTCGGCCACGG
>JAJQBR010000195.1 GCA_021203185.1 Clostridiales bacterium | reverse complement strand
CAACATTGTCCTCTGCTACGCTGCCAGGCGCGCTGCGTCCCCCGACAGACAGGCTGCGGGTCGCTTGACCGAGACGCAGGAGGCGATAGAGGCGTTTTTGCGGCGCTGTCCCCAGTTCCTGCTGTTCCGTTGGAGCCTGACGGTCACTGCCGTGCTGGTCAAAGCCGAGGAGATCCACGCCGAGGCGGAGACAGAGCTGTGCGTCACCGGTCTTCGCCGCTGCCTTGCGGACGCGGGGGACGAAGCGGAATGGTATCTGGCCACCGGAAGTCCGGTGCAGCGGCTCAGCGCGCTCCGCCGCTCCTTTCAGGAGGCCAGTGAAATCCTCTCCTACCGACACCTGTGTCCGGGTCAGCACGTCCTGACCCGGGACAGTCTGGCGCCGCTGCGCCACGTCGGCACCGAACGGCAGCTGAAACAACTGGACAGCAGCGCACCTGCGCCGGAGATTTTGCAGCGTTTCCTGAAAAACGGCAGGGAGGAGGAGGTTTCCTCCTTCGTCGCCCTGTATCTGGACGAAGTTGGAAGGGAGGCGCTGACCTCTGTGCTGCTCAGCCAGTATCTGATGTTGAACGTGCGGTTTACCGCTGCGGCCTTTGTCCAAGGCCTGGGATACAGCCCGGAGGCGCTGACCGGCGCGCTGGATGGCCTGCCCCCGGTGGAACAGTTGTTTGGGGAGGAGGCGGTGGAACGTTATCTCACCCGGCTGCTCATCCGGGCGGTGGCGCTGCGGAGCGGCAGCAGCCTGACCCAGCACCACGCGGCCATCCGGCAGGGCCTCCGGTACATCGACCAGCACTTTACCCGAAGCAGCCTCTCCCTGGGAGAAGTGGCCGCCAACAGCCAGGTCAGCGCCAACTATTTCAGCGCACTGTTCCGCAAAGAGATGGGCTGCACCTTTGTGGATTACCTGACGCAAAAGCGCATGGACCGGGCCAAAGAGCTGCTGCGCCGCAGCAGTCAACGCACCGGCGAGATCGCCCTGGCGGTGGGGTACCGGGACGCTCACTATTTCAGCACCCTGTTCCGCAAGACCCAGGGCTGTACGCCCCGGGAATACCGGGCGCAGGGGGGAAAGAACGGATAAACCCCCGAACCGGGGCCGGTTCAGGGGTTCGAGAGGTTATTCCGCTGCTGCGGGCTGGCTCTGGTGAGATTCCCGGATGTGTTCCTTGAGCTTTTCAAAGGTGACCTCGCTGATGTCGTGTTCAATGCGGCAGGCGTCCTCGGCGGCGATCTCCGGGTCCACGCCCAGCTCGGTCAACCACTGAGACAGGAGGCAGTGCCGCTCGTAGATGCGCTCGGCGATCTCCTGCCCGGCTTCGGTCAGGTGCAGGTGGCCGTCCGGGTCCATGATGATGTAGCCGTTGGTTTTCAGCAGGGTCATGGCCCGGCTGACGCTGGGCTTGGAAAAGCTCAGGTGGTGGGCCACGTCGATGGAACGGACATAGCCCTTCTCCTTTTGAATCATCAGGATGGTTTCCAGGTAATTTTCGGCGGACTCGTGGATCTGCATATTTTTCCTCCAAAATGAGCGGGGCAATCGGTACTGATTTTCGTTATTATAACATAGGTTCCCCGGCGTTTCAAGGGGAAAATCTGGCCGACATGGAAAACACGCTTGAAATACATTGAATTTACGACGATACTCCATTGCATAACCGGCGGTTCTGTGCTAAACTGCATAGGTACGTTTGGAAAGGACGAGAGATAGAATGGAAATCAACGGCATAGAAACCAACGAACAGATTCGATACGACAGCCTGAACCTCTCCCCAGAGATGCTGGCGGTGCTGGAAAAGAAGGGCTACGAAATGGCGACCCCGGTGCAGGGAGGCTGCATCCCCTTTTTGATGGAGGGGCAGGACGTGGTGGCCAAGGCCCCCACCGGTACGGGCAAGACCTTCGCCTTCGGTATCCCCATCGTGGAACACACCGACCCGGCCACGAAATACGTCTCCAGCCTGATTCTGGCCCCTACACGGGAGCTGGCGCTGCAAATCCGGGACGAACTCTCCAGCCTGTGCGAGGCCAAAAAGGGGCTGCGGGTGGTGTGCCTCTACGGTGGGCAGCCCATCGACAAGCAGATCAACCAGATGAAGAAAAAGCCTCAAATCGTGGTGGCTACCCCCGGTCGGCTGATGGACTGCAAAAAGCGCAAGGCCATCCGCCTGGACCGGGTGGAGACGGTGATTTTGGACGAGGCGGATCGGATGCTGGACATGGGCTTCATCGACGACGTGACCAAAATCCTGGACATGATGCCCAACCGCAAAAACCTGGGGTTGTTTTCCGCCACCATCAGCCGGGAGGTCATGGATATCTCCTGGGTCTACCAGCGGGACCCGGCGGAGATCACCGTCCGCCCCGTGGCGGAGGACCGGCCTGACATCCAGCAGTACCGCATCGCCCTGGACAGCCGGGAGGAAAAACTGGGGACGATGGTGGCCCTGCTGGAGGGCGGCGAGTACGAGCGGGCCATCGCCTTCTGCAACACCAAGAATATGACCGACCGCCTGGCGGCTATGTTGAAAATGCAGGACGTGTCCTGTGAGGCCATTCACGGCTCCATCCAGCAGCGCTCCCGGGAAAAGACCCTCCAGCGATTCCGGGACGGAAAGATTCGGGTGCTGGTGGCCACCGACGTGGCCGCCCGGGGCCTGGACATCGACGACGTGGACGTGGTGTTTAACTACGACGTGCCGGACGAGCAGGAGTATTACATCCACCGCATTGGCCGGACGGGACGAGCCAAAAAGCACGGTGTGGCCTACACCTTCTGCGCCTCCATTTCCGATGCCATCAAGATGGACGAAATCGAAAAGAATCAGCGGTTCGACATTCAGAAGCTGGCCTTTGACGAGGACGGATGCCTGATTCTGGAGGAAAAAGAAAATAACTAAGGAAGCTCTGATTAAATGGCCTTGGATGGCTGGGCGAGCAGATTTTGCGCAAATCGAGGCGTAAAATCGCAGGAATCCTTTGTGGATTTCAAGATTTTACAACGAAGAGTTGCACGAAATATGCCGTCCAGACGCCGGGAGTTATTTAATCAGAGGTTCCCTAAGAAAAGGCGGCGGACAAAAGCCCGCCGGACAGAGGATTTGTCAATTTTGACGAATAAAACCCCATTGACAAGGGGAAAAAGGACTGCTATAATCCGCACTAACCTCAAACACAGGGAAATTTATGAAAAAGCAAACTTTTTGTAAACAAACCTGTTGGGCGGATGGGCAGCTTCCCGGACGCGGCTGGGGCGGTACGGGGGAGAACTCTCGGAAGAAAAAAGACCCCGCGCGGACGCACAACAGCGGATTTCCTGTAGAGAGGAACTGATAACAATGATTTGCAAAAACGTTTTGGAAGCCACCGGACACACCCCCATCGTCCGGCTGAATCGCATGGTCCCCGAGGACGCGGCCCAGGTGCTGGTCAAGTTCGAGGGCCTGAACGTGGGCGGCAGCATCAAGACCCGCGTGGCGCTGAACATGGTGGAGCAGGCGGAGCGGGACGGCCTGCTGCACGCGGACAGCATCATCGTAGAGCCGACCAGCGGCAACCAGGGCATCGGCCTGGCGCTGGTGGGTGCGGTGAAGGGCTATCAGGTGCGGGTCATTATGCCCGACTCCGTCTCGGAGGAGCGGCGGAAGCTGATGCACCACTACGGCGCGGAGGTCATTCTGATTCACGATGCCGGAGACATCGGCGCCTGCATCGACGAGTGTCTGCAAACCGCCCTGCGCATGGCGGAGGAGGACCCCAAGGTCTATGTCCCCCAGCAGTTTGCCAACCCCGCCAACCCCATGATTCACCGCCACCAGACCGCTCTGGAAATTCTGGAGCAGGTGGGCGGTACCATCGACGGTTTCTGCTCCGGTGTCGGCACCGGCGGCACGCTGACCGGCATTGGTGAAACACTGAAAGCAATCAATCCTCAGATGACCATCTGGGCAGTGGAGCCGGAAAACGCGGCGATTTTGGCCGGCGGTACCGTCGGCACCCACTTGCAGATGGGCATTGGCGACGGTGTCATTCCCGACATCCTGAACCAATCCATCTATGAGGACATTTACATCGTCTCGGACCAGGAGGCCCTGGATACGGCGCGGGATCTGTGCCGGAAAGAGGGCCTCATGTGCGGTATCTCCAGTGGCACCAACGTAGCCGCAGCCATCCAGCTGGCAAAGAAGCTGGGCAAGGGCAAGACGGTCGTCACCATTCTGCCCGATACCGCCGAACGGTACTTCTCTACGCCGCTGTTCGCGGGGGAGTGACGAAAAAACAACGCTTTCAGTCCATCGTGCCTGTCAGGGGGAAACGCTCTCTGACAGGCTTTTTTTACCCTTTTGCCCCCAGATAGGAGGAACTTTGTTATGGATATGAAATTTAATGATAAACTGAACGCCGCCATGAACCGGGTCTCCGGCAGCGGCGACGCATTGATGAACCTTTTTGGCCTGCCCACGGAGGGGCAGTATGATATGGCAGTCATCAGCCCCATGTGGAAACCGGAGGACGTGCTGGCGAATCAGCCGGTGGAGACGGTGTTCCAGCGGGAGACCAACACCCTGGCCACCTACCTGCTCCGTTGCGGCGAGAAGCAGATCCTCTGGCTGCACATCGGCCCCTGTGCCGGCAACGTCATGGACGCCTGCCTGGGCCTGCCCTGCACCAGCTGCGACAAAATCCTGTTCCTGGGCCTGTGCAGCGCCATGAAGGACGACCTGACCGCCGGAGACCTGGTGGTACCCAACAAGGCCATTTCCGGCACCGGCGCCACCCGCTACCTTCAGGATGCGCTGGGTGGAGACGACACCTTTGGCAAGGAGCGGCGCACACCCCCCAAGGGCATCCTGTGGCTGAGCAAGGCCGCCATCAAGGCTGAGGTCAAGTTGAACACCCGGACGGTGTTCTCCACCGACAGCATTCTGGGGGCGCTGATCCATCAGCCGGAGGTGGAGGCCATCGGCGCGGACGTGGTGGACATGGAGGCCACCGCCTTCACTCGCTGCCTGTCCCTGATGGAGCGCACCGGCGCTGCCCTGCTGGTGGTGTCCGGCAAGCTGGGCGAGGACCGGCTGAGCCGCCCCACCCCGGAGGCGGAGGCAGCTCTGAATCGCACCGTAGAGGAGACGCTGGGCGAGATCGTCCTCAACCTGGCGAAGTGACCTTCCCGCTGATAAAATGAACCAATAAGAATGCCCGGATGCTGGCTGTGTGCCTGCGTCCGGGCAGTTTTCAACTTTAAAGGGTTAAACCTCCGCGTCGTCGTCGTCCCGTCCGCTGAGGGAGTAGGCCACGCTATAGGCGTGGTCGGCGCAGCGTTCCAGGTCGGTGACGAAGTCGGAGAAAATCACGCCGCCAAAAGCTTCGCACTGGCGGTTCATCAGCCGCTCCACATGGCGGGAGGTGCAGGAGTCCTGCAAGTGGTCCACTTTCTGCTCCAGCTCGTCCACCATGTCCAGGTTCTCGTAGCTGTCCATGGAGAAAACCTCCAGGCTGCACTGGACGCTGTCCAGGGTGGCCTGCGAAATCTCCTGTAAATCGTCCAACCCCGCCTGAGAGATGGTCCCCTTCCGGTCCCGGAGCTTTTCCGCGTACTCGGTCAGGTTCACCGCGTAGTCGCTGATGCGCTCGATATCGGCTACGTCCAGCAGCAGTTTTGTCAGCCGGGTGCGGTCCTTGTCAGACAGGCGGTAGGAACGCAGCTCCACCAGGGCCATGGTGATGTTGTGGTCCAGGTAGTCCACGGTGTCCTCCCCGTCGATGACATTCTGGAGCCGGTCATAGTCGTCCGCAAAGAAACACTCGATGGCGGTGGTCAGATTTTGCAGGGCGAAGTGGCCCATGCGGACGATCTCCAGTTTGGCGTTGGACAGGGCCACCGCCGCCGGGATGCTGGTGAAATGGTTGATGTAGATGAGCTGCTGCTCTCTGGCCTTCCGAGTCTCCTCCGGCAGGACGGGGATAATGGTCTGGGCCAGCTTGACGATCATGGGGGCGAACCAGAACTCCACCACTACGGCGATGATGGCGAAAATGGTGTGGGTGTTGGCGATCTGCCGCCCCACGTTGTCGGGGGAGAGGGACTGAATGGCGGTCAAAATCTGGGGGAATACGGTGATCAGCGTGGTCAGCAGAACAGCGCGGATCAGGTTAAAGACCAGGTTCAGGATAGCGGTGCGCTTGCCGTTGCGGTTGGCGGTCAGGGAGGCCAACAGGTTGGGGGTGACGGAACCCACCGCCGCGCCGATGACCAGATAGACAGCCATCTGATAGTCCAGAATCCCCTGGACGGCGAACGCCTGAAAGATGACCGTGGAGGAGGAGGAGCTTTGCAGCAGGGCGGTGAAGGCCACGCCGAACAGAATCGCCAGGAAGGGGTTGTGCAGGTTGGCCATCAGGTCGATGAACGCCTGGGACTCCGACAGAGGCGCGATGGCGCTCTTCATAATGGAGATGCCCACAAACAGCATACCGAAGCCCAGGATGATGGAACCCACATCCCGGACGAAGGTCTTGGAAAAGAACAGATACATGACCGCCCCCACAAAGAGGATCAGCGGGGCGTAGGCGCTCAGGTTGAACGCGGTCAGCTGCGCGGTGATGGTGGTGCCGATGTTGGCGCCCATAATGACGCCGATGGCCTGGGACAGCGTCATCAGCCCGGAGTTGACGAAGCCGATGACCATCACGTCGGTGGCAGAGGAGCTTTGAATCATCAGGGTGACAAGAATACCCACCAGCACCGCCATCACACGGTTGCTGGTGGCCCTTTCCAAAATCAGTCTCAGGTTGTCTCCGGCGGCGTTGCGCAGACCGGCGGACATCAGCGTCATGCCATAGAGGAACAGCCCCACTCCGCCCAGCAGGGAAAAAGCGTCTAATACGGTCATATTCGTTACCTTCCAAAAGCATACATAAAATTTGCAAAGGTCTTAACTGCACTTTACTATATCATATTTGCGCCGCCGATGCAAGGGGAATTGCGAAAAAATGACGAAACCAGCGGAATATAGCGGAAAAAGAGAACAAAATGACCGAAATAATGCAAAATAAACATCTAAAAAGCACCTTTTTTTCATTTTTGAACGCCGTTGGCGGGACGATGCGCAGACGGCGGGCGATTTGCCGGGAGCGGGACGGAAGGGGAGAGGGTTTCAAATGGGATCATCCGATTGCTCGTTGAATTAATTCCAAAGGGGAAAGGGAAATAGGAAAAATAGAATTGCTTTTTTGGTGCTTCTGACTAAACTATTAGACAGTAGCACCACATTGATTTGTGACTAATTCGTGATTTGAGATTCTTAGAAGGAGTGATACACTTGAAACCTTATCTTCCCATCCTGAATACCACCCTGGAGCTGGCGGACTGCCAGGATAAGTGGTTCCTGGACGAGACATACCACGTCTGGTGCCTGGAGGACATCCTCTACACCATGAAAGCCACCACCCCCAAGTTCCAGCGGATGAGCATTTTTGTCCCGGAAGCCTACCTGAACGCCGATGGCACCATCAATGCCGACGGTGTCTGTGGGAACTACAACGCAAAAACCGCCCCAGTGGTCTTTGAGAACAACTCCGCCGGGTATATGCAGATGCCCCACACCTGGCTGGGCGGTCCCCGGGACGAAGGCCCCAAGTACCTCCAGCGGGGTATGGTCTACGTCACCTGCGGCTGCCGGGGCCGGGAGTCCCGGGACCAAGAGGGAAAGCTGTGCGGCAAGTCCCCCTGGGCGCTCATCGACCTGAAAACCGGCATCCGCTTCCTGCGGCACAACGCGGCCGTTCTCCCCGGCGACATGGGCCATATGGTCTCCGTGGGCTGGAGCGCCGGGGGCGCTATGTCCACCCTGGTTTCCGTCACCGGCGATCACCCCGATTATCTGCCCTATCTGGAGCAAAACGGGGCCTTTATGGACGAATCCGACGCGGTTTATGCCGGTCAGATCTACTGCCCCATCCTGGACCTGGATCATGCGGATCTGGCCTATGAGTGGCAGTTCCAAAACGATCCGGAGAACGAATCCTCTCCCGCCGGGCCTGCCGGAACCTTTACCCCCTTCCAGGCGGCGCTGTCCCAGAAGCTGGCGGCGGCGTACATCTCCTATTTCAATGGCCTGAGCCTGAAAAACCCCGAAACCGGCGAGCCTCTGGTGCTGAACGAGGACGGGCGCAGCGGCTCCGGTTACGACTACCTGATGGCACAGTTGGAGAAGTCCGCTGCGGACTACCTCTCCCGTCTGGATCGGGGGGAACTGCCGGAGCAGTACACCTCCGTCGACTACCTGACCGGCAACTACACCCACCTGGTCGACGCGCCCAAGCCCGATGACGGCCCGGAGGAAAAGGACGACCTGGGTCTGCACCACGCGGGTGCGGCGGTGGCCATGCCTCCGCTGGACGACGGCATGGACGGCGACAAGCCCGCCGGTCCTCCCAGCCTGGGCGACCTGGTCTCCCGTCCCCCCAAGGGCGTACCCTATGTGGGGATGGAGTTCCCCAAGGTGGAGGCCCCTGGCACCGATAAATCCGCCTGGCTGACCTGGGACGGCAAGCAGGCGAAAATCTCCGATTTGGACACCTACATCCTGAACCACCGCCGCCGCATGAAGCCTTGCACCAGTTTCGACACCCTGGGCATGGACAGCGGCGAAAACCAGGAGTTCGGCACCCCGGAGAACGATTACCTCCACTTTAACCCCTACATCCCCGCCTTGCTGGACGAGCTGCGGGTCGACTTCCCCGATGAAGTGGCGCAGGTGTACGACAGCTGGGCCACCGTCCCCGGCGACACCGACCAGGCTACTCGCCGCAGTCTCATTAACCCCATGGTCTACCTGGACAAGATGGATCAATGTTCCCCTGCCGGGTATTACCGCATCAACGTAGGCGCCTGCGACGCCGACACCGCCTTCATTGTCTCCATGTCCCTGGCCGTCAAGCTGGCGAACCTGGGCAAAGACGTGGAATACCACCTGATTTGGGACAAACCCCACTGCGAGGCGGATTACCCCTTTGAGGTCTGCGACTGGGTCGAAAAGATCTCAGGGAGGCACGAAGTGCCGGAAGTACCCCTTGAGGGTAGTCGAGCCTGATGATACTCTCTTCTCCTTCTCACCCCACACAACCCCAGGAAAGCGCCGGGCGGAACTTCGGTTCTGTCCGGCGCCGCGTTTTACCCGTTTTATCGAACGTTTGCAGGCGGTGCAGTGACAGCTAAAAGCGCAGACGGCCTCCACGCGATTTGTCTCGCCCCTTGTTGACACTCTCCCGGAAAATATGGTAAAATAACTTATATTTCAAGACTGTGAGGCGTTTCAACCATGAAAAAAACCATAGGCATCCTGGGCGGCATGGGGCCGCTGGCCACCTGCGACCTGTTCCACAAAATCGTCGATATCACTGACGCCGCCTGCGACCAGGAACACGTGCGGGTGTGCATCGACAGCAACACCGAAATCGCGGACCGCACCAAAGCCATTCTGGAGGGCGGGAAGGATCCCGTGCCGGAGATGGTCAAGAGCGCGGTGCGGCTCCAGGGCATGGGCGCGGACGTACTCATTATGCCCTGCAACACCGCCCACTACTTCTATGACCGCATCGCCCCCTTCATCGACGTCCCCATGCTCCACATGATTCGGGAGACCGCCAAGACGGTCAAAGAGCGGGGCCTGACCAAGGTGGGTCTGCTGGCTACCGACGGCACCTGCCGTTCCGGGGTCTACAAAACCGCCTTCGACGCGGAAGGCGTGGAGATGTGTATGCCCTCCCCGGAGCGACAGCAGGCGGTCATGGACGTGATTTACAAGGGCGTCAAGGCGGGCAACCTCTCCATCGACCTGACGGGGTTCTACGCTGCCATGGACGAACTGTTCGACCAGGGGGCGCAGGTGCTGATTTTGGGCTGCACCGAGCTGCCCGTGGCCTTTGACCTGTTCCACATCGACAAACCCAGCATCGACCCTACGATGGTGCTGGCGGCGGCGGCAGTGCGCTTTGTGGGGGCCAGCGTCAAGGAGAGCGCAGGGTATTGAGCATGGCTACGCCAAGCTATTAGCTTTTAGCTTTTAGCTATTAGCTTGGTAGTACTTGACATTGTGTGCTGCGCTTACCGTTTGCACAACTTTACAAACGGATGGTTTCGCTGTTAGCTTTTATTTTTAGCTGTGCGCTGTTGACTGGCAGCACCTGACTAACAGCTAACGGCCAATTCCCCTTCCGGTGATTAAAAAGCGGGAAAGCGGTTCATAATAAGTTACTATTCTTATTTTGGAACTTGAATATCCCTTTACTCAGTTCCATGAGGAACGTTTGCCATCTTTTAACTGTTCGCTTTGGGCCAGTAGCACCTGGCTAACGGCTAATGGCTAACAGCTAACAGCTAAAATCACCAGAAGGAAGCTGATACTATGCCGAAACTGCGCTTTGCCCTGCTGCTGACCGCCTTTTGCCTGGCGCTGTCCCTGTCCTGCGCCGCTCTGTCCTCCCCTTGGCCTCAGGCCGTGGAGACGGGGGCAGAGACCGCCCTCGTCACAGAATCCGCCGACGAACCATCCGGTGAGGCGGTTCCCCTCTACGAGCTGCGCAGCGTGGACGGGGAAATCTGCGTGTTCCGCTGCGGCAGTTTGCTGACCCACACTGGGGTGCTGGTATCCTCCCTGCCGCAGGAGGACCGGGCGCTGTTGGAGGCGGGCATTGCTGCGGAATCCGACCAGGAGTTGGCGTCCCTCATCGAAGATTTGTGTTCGTGACGCAGAAAATTTGCGTCCGGCGCAGAAAAGCCCTTGCTTTTCCCGCCGAGACGTGCTACTATAACACAGTAAGAACGTATCAACCATAAGAGTGGGGTCCGCCCCGCTCTTTTCTTTGAGCTTTTTTGACCTCCCGGCGCGTTTTGCGGCCGGGGGAGAAAGCGTGGTGCAACCGATGAAAAAAGTAACGGAACTGACCGCAGAGCTGGCTCTGCCCCTGGTGGAGCAGGCAGGCTGTACCCTGTGGGATGTGGAATACGTCCGGGAGGCCGGAACCTGGTATCTGCGGGTGTTTTTGGACTGCCCGGAGGGGGTTTCCATCAACCAGTGCGAGGCGGTCAGCCGCCCCCTCAGCGACCTGCTGGACGAGGCCGACCCCATTGAGGGCAGCTATGTGCTGGAGGTGGGCAGCGCCGGGGCAGACCGGGCGCTGAAAAAGCCCGCCCATTTCGCCCAGTGCATGGGCCAGGAGGTGGACGTGAAGCTCTACCGCCCCAGGGACGGCAAAAAGGCGTTCCAGGGAACCCTGACCGGGTATGAGGACGGAACCGTGACCATCACTGACCCGGGGGGCGAAACTCTCTCCTTCGGGAAAAAGGAGACGGCGCTGGTGCGTCTGCACATTGAATTTTGAGTAATTCTGACTATCTCTTTCAATCCGTCTTAACAGGTGATTCCAGCGAGAAACCCCCACCATGCTTCGCATGGTCTCGGCAGGTTGTCAATCAAGTGCAACACTATTTTCTTGGAAAAATACCTC
>JAJQBR010000086.1 GCA_021203185.1 Clostridiales bacterium | reverse complement strand
GAATATAATTGTATATAACAGACAATTCTAAAACGAAATACAGCGAAATAAAAGGAACCGGTCTTTCACTTGATTTTTGTATAAAAAAATATTTTTATCGTTTTCCTTTTGAATACCTTTCGTTTTATAAAACAGACGACAAAAAATCGTCAATTTGACGAAAGCGAAATTGGGCCTCCAATATTCGCTGAGGAAGGGATATATCGCAAAAAAACGCTTCATTTCTACAAAAGGCACAAAAAGAGATCCTCCCGTCCCTGGCATTGCAGGGCAGGAGGATCCTTAAAACTCCATTTTTGACCGAAATTGGGGAAAAGAGCAAGGCGGCCATAAGCAAGGCCGCCGTTTGATGTCTTTTGCTGAGAGAATCACGCCTCCCAAATTTCCGAAAAAAAGCACTTCCCTTTTGACCGAAAGCTGGTATAATAGGGATATCAAAATCAGGGCCTTCGGACAGAAAGGATTGATGACAATGTTATCCGCGCAGGAGCGGTCGGATTATATCCTCAAGCGGTTGGACGAAAGCGGGGAGGTTCGGGTGACGGCTCTCAGCAAGGAGCTGTCCTGCTCCGACGTGACCATTCGCAACGACATTCGCAAGCTGGAACAGCAGGGGTATGTGAAAAGGATTCACGGCGGGGCGGAAGCCCGCAGAGAGGGGCTGTCCATCTCCTTCGACCAGGGCGAGTGCTTCTGGCACAAGGAGGAAAAGAGCCGCATTGCAGAGCGAGCCTATGACTACATCAACAGCCGCGACTCGATTATTATTGACGACTCCACCACCAGCTATTATCTGGCCCGGCTGATTCGTTGGAAAACGGACAAGCATCTGATTGTCGTAACCAACTCCATCCTGGTGGCCGCCGAACTGGCGCCTGCCAAACACATCGAACTGTTTGTGGTCAGCGGACTGGTGATGGGCTCGCCCCCCGCAGCGCTGGATAACTTCACCATCGATGCGTTTCGGCAGTTCAGCGCCACCAAGGCGTTCATCGGCGTCAGCAGTCTCAACCTGGAAAAGGGATTGGCGTCCCTGGGCGCGGCCCAGCGGGATGTGAAGAAGGCGATCATCGATGCCGCCGATGAACTGTATGTGCTGGTGGATCACACCAAGTTTGACCGGGGGAGCCTGTTCTCCGTCTGTCCCATGTCTCAGGTGAAGCAGGTGATCACCGATAACCAGGTTCGCCCGGAGATATTGGAGGCCGCAGCCCGACAGGGCGTCTCAATCGAGGCGGTGTAATCAAACAACCCCCACCCGTCGGACGGGTGGGGGAGATTGATTCAAAGAAACAAAAGGTTCCCTTTATTCGGCGCTCCGGTTCTTCATGGCCTCCAGGATTGCGTATACCATTTCCTTCACGCGGAGGGCGGGGTCAGGCGCTTTCACAATGCCGGAGGTGGAACCGGTGCCGTCCGCGCCTAAATAAACGACCTTATAGCAGTCCTCCGCCGTGGTAATACCGGACGCAATCATCACCTTTACGTTGGGGTCTACCGCCTTGATGGCGCGGGTGGTCTGGATGGTGTAGTCGTCGTCGGCGGTGGTGCCGGTTCCAATCAGCGCGGTTGGCTCCGCCAGAATCACGTCCACGCCCAGTTCCGCCACGGCCTTGGCCTCTGTGACAGAGTCCGCGCAGACAATGGTAATCAAGCCCAGCTCCTTTGCCCGGCAGATGCAGGCATAAAGCTCCGCCACCGTTTTCTGGTTTTCCGCGTGGTTGAGAACCACAGCCTTTGCGCCAGCCTCCACCAGCGACTCCGGCAGAACCGCGCCCATGCCGCGTCCGGGGGTGAGCGCGTCCATATTCTGCGCCGTCACGGTGATGTGCTGGGTGTGTTCCGCAATCAGCCGCAGATCCGCATAGGGACAGGTGAAAAAGATTTGGACGCCGGTTTCCTGCACCAGCTGATCCGCAGCCTGCGCCAGCGCCAGGCTTTGCCTGCCGTACAGGTAAGATTTGGGGTTTACAAAAAGAAATGGGGTTTTTACAGGTTCCATAGTGTGCCTCCTTGTTGTTTTGCGCCGAGTACGCCGAGCGCATGGAATGAATGAAATTATAGTATCATAAAATACCAAGTAAAACAAGGGAATCTGTCAAAAATAGCGCGCTGTGCTTTCTGCCAGAAGCACCCATCTAACGGCTAATAGCTTATCACAACGCGGCTGATTCAAAGAAATAGTCAGATATCTTTTATTGGGGTTCTGCGGGTTTTCCGGTCCGTTTCAGCATCACAATGCTGTAGACATTGGAGGAAATGGTCAGGATGTCAAAGACAAAAGCGGCGTAATTCCGGTGAACCAGGTCATAGACCAGCCACAGGGCCTGACAGAAGATGAGGACGCCCTTAAAGCGGAAAATATTTTTCATGTCCAGGGCGCAGGTGTAGACCACCGTGGCCAGGATAGGGAAAAACTCGATGGGCGCGGGAACGCCGTTGGCCAGAGTGATGGCCAGCTGTAAAACGACGAAAAACACCTTCAGCGGAGTGGTGGCCTCCACCCGGAAAAAGGCCAGGTTCCGCGCAATGCCCACCGCGTTGGAGACCGCCCCGGCGTAAGCGCCCAGCAGCAGATTGGCGGCGGCCAGCAGCGCGAATTGCAGGCACTGGACCATCAGGATTCTTTTTTTGTCCCTGATGAAGCCGATGGAGACCATCAGCAGGGAACCGGCCAGAGATACGAGATTGCCGAGCAGCAGCATGGTACATTCCTCCAGAAAAAAAGCTGACACAAAACCGTGCCAGCTTTTTGATATGCGTTGAAAAAACCGGCAACAATGAGCGTCATTGTTGACAGTTTCGGCTGTTTGTGGTTCGCCTGTCCGATGATTACAGGCATAAATGACTGTGGATATTATAGCAATTCGCCGCAGCCTTGTCAATGCGGAATTTGCGCCGGGGTCAGCAGGCAGCGACGCCCATGATCTCCTCCACAGAGGTGAAGGTGCGGTGAGAGGCGGGCGCTGGGTTACCGTCTTGTCCCAGCGCCCGCAGTTGTTGCGCTGGGTCTGGTCAATCTAGATCCTGCCTTCCTCTGTTTTGGCGGAGAGCGACCCGAATTTGCAAAAATTCCGGCTGGAAAATGACCGCATGATTCGGGAGTTCAGTATTGTCTGCCTGAAACGCGCCGACCCAACGGAAAAAATCAGCTGGTTTTTCCGTGAGGACTAGCGGGCGGCGAAAAAAGCGGTTTTGGGAAAATGATTATTTTCCTGTGGAAACCCGGCGGCATCTGTGCTAAAATAAATTGATAATCTGACTAGCCCTTTGAATCAGCCGCGTTGTGATAAGCTATTAAGCCGTTAGCTGTTAGCTGTTAGTCAGGTGCTGCCAGTTTAAAGCAAACAGTTAAAAAGGAAGCTGAGAGCGAAACCACCCGTTTGTAAAGTCATACAAACGGTAAACGTAGCAAGTAATGCCAAGAACCACGAAGCTAATGGCTAAAAGCTAAGAGCTAATAGCTAAAATGCTCATAAGGCTGAGTAAAAGGGATAACCAGAATTGATAAAAGCGATTGCCGGAGGAGAGAAGAAGCCGCCGGAGCAAATGATGCCGAACCCGTTCAGAACAGGAGTGAGCAGCCATGCCTTTTAAAAAAAACGACAAAAAAGAAAAACATTCGTTTTCTCCCGGCGCGCATGGAACCGTTTACCTGCTGGGGGCGCTGTACCTGGCGTACCTGCTGGCAACGTTCCTTCAGGAGGCGTATCAGGGTGGTGAGGACGCCCCATCGCTGCCGCTGCTGATCGTGGGTATTCTGGTATTAGGAGGCGGCGTGGTTTTTCTGGGCCTGATGGCGTGGAGAATGTCCCGCGCACAGCCGACGGAAGCAGAGAATGAGACGGAAGAGGAGGAGCCGGAAAACGGCATGGAGGAGGAGACCTCCGACCTCGGCTGGGAGCGGGACGACGGCGAGGCTCCGCAGGAGGAAGAGGACGAGACCGAGTAGGGGAACGCTTTTGCGACTGGATGCTTTGGAGAAGGATTTTTAAGAAAGGCAGGGAAATTATATTTGACTTTCCCGGTATGTGTGCTATAATGCTTTTGTGAACACTTGCGATAAACAATTGTTCAAAACTCAAAGGAGGACTGTAACATGAAACTGAAAAAACTGCTCGCCTTGATTCTGGCGCTGGCCATGGCGCTGTCCCTGGCAGCCTGCGGCTCCAGCAGCAGCAGCGACACCACCGACGACACTGAGGACACCTCCGCAGCCGCCGCCACGGAAGACACCTCCGCCGCTGCGGATGCCGACGCCGCATCCGGCGACGTTGACTATTCCGACCTGAACGTGGGCATCTTCTGGTATGCTTTCTCCGACACCTTCCTCTCCACCGTCCGTTCCTCCCTGGACGAAACGCTGGACGCGGCCGGTATCACCTACACCGACTATGACGGCAACAGCAACCAGACCACCCAGAACGAGTCCATCACCACCGCCCTGACCAACGGCTGCAATCTGCTTCTGGTGAACCTGGTGGAGTCCGGCTCTGAGGACGCTGCCCAGAAGATCATCGAGGAAGCCGCCGGCTACGGCGTCGACGTGTACTTCTTCAACCGCACCATCGAGGCCGACGGCAACGAGGGCGCGCTGCTCAACGCCTATGACAACGTGGCTTTCCTGGGGACCGACGCCCCCGAAGCCGGTCATATGCAGGGCGAGATGATCGGCGAGTACCTGGTGGAAAACTATGACGCCATTGACCTGAACGGCGACGGCGTCATCTCCTACGCCATGTTCAAGGGCCAGGAGGGCAACGCCGAGGCCATTTACCGCACCCAGTACGCCGTGGAGGATGCCAACACCATCCTGACCGAGGCCGGTTACGCTGAGCTGGAGTACTTCGACGCCAACAACTCCGACAAGTATCAGGTGGATACCAACGGCGCTTGGTCCGCTTCCGCCGCCACCGAGTATATGCAGACCAACCTGTCCCAGTACAGCGAGGCAAACGGCAACATGATCGAGCTGGTCATCTGCAACAACGACGACATGGCCGCCGGCGCTGTTCAGGCGCTTCAGGCCGCCGGTTATAACAACGGCGAAGGCACCACCACCATCCCCGTCTTTGGCGTTGACGCCACCGACACCGCCAAGGAGCTGATCGCCAACGGCTACATGGTCGGCACCGTCGCCCAGTCCAATACCGGCTACGCCTATGGCCTGAAGTTCCTCATCGACCAGGCTGTCTCCGGCGCCGTTCCCACCGAAGCCACCGCCGCGCTGGCCGCCGATACCTCTGAGTACACCTTCACTCTGGCCGACGGCATCGACAGCAAGGTCTACATGGCTTATTCCGCTTACACCGGAGAGTAAGCTGCAACGCCATGCTGCTCTCTACAGTGACCTGTACCACATAAAGCAGAAATGAAAGAGGGCTGCCGCTGTTTCAGTGGACAGCCCTCTTTTGATTAAGTGACACAAAAATACGCGAAGCAAGAAAGAAAAGGAGGTTGTTAGATGGAACATTCCGATGTTTTGCTGGAGTTGAAAGACATCGTCAAAGCCTTCCCCGGCGTAAAAGCGCTGGACCATGCGCAGCTGCGCGTCCGGGCGGGAACGGTTCACGCCCTGATGGGGGAGAACGGCGCAGGCAAGTCCACCCTGATGAAATGCCTGTTCGGTATCTACCGAAAGGACGAGGGAACCATCCTGCTGGAGGGGAAAGAGGTCGATTTCAAGACCACCAAAGAGGCCATGGAAAACGGCGTCTCCATGGTTCACCAGGAGCTGAACCAGGCGCTGAAGCGCTCCGTGCTGGACAACCTGTGGCTGGGCCGCTACCCCACCACCGGCATCATGGTCAACGAAAAGAAAATGCGGGAGGACACCAAAGCGGTGTTTGACGAGCTGGAAATCGACGTTGACATGAACCAGAAGATGAGCGAGCTGCCCGTCTCCAAGCGCCAGATGGTAGAGATCGCCAAGGCTGTCTCCTACCACTCCAAAATCATCATCTTTGACGAACCCACCTCCTCCCTGACTGAAGCAGAGGTGGAACACCTGTTCAAAATCATCAATATGCTCCGGGACCGGGGCTGCGGCATCGTCTACATCTCCCACAAGATGGCGGAGATCCTCCGCATCGCCGATGAAGTCACCGTCATGCGGGACGGCCAGTGGGTGGCGACGGAACCGGCCGCTGAACTGGACAACGCCCGGCTCATCAAGCTGATGGTGGGCCGCGAACTGAGCAACCAGTTCCCCCCCAAGACCAACGAACCCGGCGAGGTCACGCTGGAGGTGGAAGGTCTCACTGGCCAGTACAATATGCTGCAGGATGTGTCTTTCCAGGCACGAAAGGGCGAGATCCTGGGCTTTGCCGGGCTGGACAGCAGCGGGCGCACCGAAACGCTGGAGTCCATCTTCGGCATCGCCACCCGTCACAGCGGTACCATCCGGCTGAACGGAAAAGAAGTTCCCAACAAAAACTCCAAGCAGTCCCTTGCGGCGGGCTTTGCCCTGGTGACGGAGGAACGCCGGGCCACCGGTATCTTTGGTATTCGGAGCATCCTGGACAACACCGTTATTGCCAGCCTGAAAAAATACCTGGCCCACGGCCTGTGGCTGGACAACAACGCCATGAAAAAGGCCACCCAATGGGGCATCGACGCCATGGACACCAAAACGCCCTCCCAGGAGACAAAGATCCGTTCTCTGTCCGGCGGCAACCAGCAGAAGGTCATCCTGGCCCGGTGGCTGTTGACCAACCCCAAGGTGCTGATGCTGGATGAACCCACCCGCGGCATCGACGTGGGTGCGAAATACGAAATTTACCAGCTTATCATCGACCAGGCCAAGGCCGGTACCACGGTTCTGATGGTATCGTCCGAAATGCCGGAGCTGCTGGGCGTCTGCGACCGCATTGTGGTCATGAGCGGCGGACGGGTGGCCGGTGAAGTGGACGCGCAGAACACCACTCAGGAAGAAATTCTGACGCTCGCCGCAAAATACGTATAAAGGGGGAGGCTACTACTATGAAAAATCCGATCAGATCTCTGCAGCAGACCAGCGCCCACTACAAGACGCTGGACAACAAGGATCGCCAGGCGTTCGTTATGGATACGCTGCTGAACAACGCCATCTATATAATTCTGATTGTCTTTATCGTCTTTACGTATACGCAAAACCACAACATCATCTCGTCCAGTTCCATCATCAACATCATCAACCTGACGGCGGCAAGTCTGCCCATGGCACTGGGCATCGGCGGCTGTATCGTCCTGACCGGCACCGACCTGTCCGCCGGACGGACGGTGGGTTTGACGGCGGCCATTTCCGCCACTCTGCTCCAGTCGCTGACCACCACCAACAAGTTCTTTGAGAACCTGGGCGAGCTGCCCATCCCGCTGGTGCTGCTGGCCGCGCTGGTCGTGGGCGGCATCGTGGGTCTGGTCAACGGCTTCTTTGTGGCCAGGTTCCAGCTGCATCCCTTCATTGTGACGCTGGCCACCCAGCTGATCGTCTACGGCGTCTGCCTGATGTACTATATGGCCAACGGCAACAACGGCCAGTCCATCTCCGGCCTGTCCGACGCCTACAAAAACTGCATTACCGGCAGCATCATCGGCAGCCTGACCGGCATCGTGATCCCAAACTACGTCATATATGCGGTGATTGTGCTGATTATCATGTGGTTTATCTGGAACAAGACCACATTCGGCAAGAATATGTTCGCCGTTGGTTCCAACCCTGAGGCGGCCAACGTCTCCGGCGTTAACGTGTTTTTCACCACCATGATGGTTCACACCCTGGCTGGCGTCACCTACGGCTACACCGGCTTTATCGAGGCGGCCCGCATCGGTTCCAACACCGCCAACACCGGCCTGAACTACGAGTGCGACGCCATTGCAGCCTGCGTCATCGGCGGCGTCTCCTTCGTCGGCGGCACCGGCACCATCGGCGGCGTGGTGCTGGGCGTGTTCCTGCTGCGCATCATCTTTGTAGGGCTGAACTTCCTGTCCATCTCCGGCAATATGCAGTATATCATCAAGGGTATCATCATCCTGCTGGCCTGCTCCATTGATATGCGCAAGTATCTGACCAGAAAGTGATATGGACGGCAACCCCAAACATCCCTTCGCCGAGGAGGAGAAGTCCGAGCAGCCCCGCCGTTACGGGCTGTTCGGCGTCTCCTCTACAGGCGGAATGCAGGAAAGCCAGCGAAAAAGCATGGCGCGCTGGGCCACCGCCTTTGTGGTGGTCATGGCGGCGGCGTTTCTGTTTCTTGTCGTTTCCGGCTCCACAGGCGCGGCGGGCCTGACCGTCACCTTTGACAGTCAGGGCGGCAGCGAAGCGGCGTCCCAGTCTGTCCTGTACGGCGAAACCGCCGAGGAACCGGAGGACGTGGTTCGCGTGGGTTACACGCTGGCCGGGTGGTCCCTGACCCCCGACGGGACACAGCTGTGGGACTTTTCCAGTGACACTGTGGAGGAAAATCTCACCCTTTACGCGGTGTGGGAAGTGCAGTAGCATCAGACCGGCCGTGAAAAAAGCCTGTTTTCCCAAAATCAGGGAAAACAGGCTGCTATCCTCCGATTCTGGCCAGGCGGATTGTAAAATGAAGTTGCAATAGTAAAAAAGTGCGGCTTGTAAACGCAATGGGCAAGATAAACAAAAACAAGTAGGGAAATTTGTGCGGGGTTCCGGTTATCGAGATAACTCATTTACAAAAGGACGGAAATGTGATACTTTACTCTCAACGCTAGTAATGCGCGTAACCTGAACGGCAAACCCCAATGTCCATCGCATATTTCATAACAAAACGGAGGAGACTGACCATGACACGTAAATGGTGGAAAGAGAACGTCGTCTATCAAATTTACCCCCGCTCGTTCTGCGACTCCAACGGGGACGGCGTGGGCGACCTGAACGGCATCCGCTCCCGGCTGGGCTACCTCAAGGAGTTGGGTATCCACATCCTTTGGCTCAGCCCGGTCTACAAATCCCCCAACGATGACAACGGATACGACATCGCGGACTACCGGGCCATTATGGACGAGTTCGGTACTATGGAGGACTTCGACGCGCTGTTGGCCGAGGCCCATGAGATGGACATCAAAATCGTCATGGATCTGGTGGTGAACCACACCTCTGACGAACACCAGTGGTTTGTGGAAAGCCGCTCCTCCAGGGACAGCGACAAGCGGGACTACTACATCTGGCGGGAGGCCGTGGATGGCCACGAACCCAACAACTGGGGCAGCTGCTTTTCCGGTTCGGCCTGGGAGTGGGACGAGACCACTGGTATGTACTACCTCCACTGCTTCTCCAAAAAGCAGCCCGACCTGAACTGGGAGAACCCCAAAGTCCGGGATGAGGTCTATGACATGATGACCTGGTGGTGCGACAAGGGCATCGACGGCTTCCGCATGGACGTAATTTCCATGATTTCAAAAAAGGAGGGGCTGCCCGACGGCCCGGTGGAGGGCCTTTACAGCCCCTGCGGGTACGGCGTCTGCAACGGCCCCCACGTCCACGAGTACCTCCAGGAGATGAACCGCCGGGTTCTCTCCAAATACGAACTGATGACCGTGGGGGAGACCGCAGGCGTCACTGTAGAGGAGGCCAAAAAGTACGCCAACGCCGAAGGCACCGAGCTGAACATGGTCTTTCAGTTTGAACACGTGGGTTTGGACGAAGGCCCCGACGGAAAGTGGCATACGGATCCAATCTCCATCCCTGCGCTGAAGGAAAACCTGACCAAGTGGCAGAAGGAACTGGAAGGCGTGGCGTGGAACTCGCTGTTTTTCTGCAACCACGACCAGCCCCGTGTCGTCTCCCGGCTGGGGGACAACTCCCCCCAGTCCGCCAAGTGCATTGCCACCATGCTGCACTTTATGCAGGGGACGCCCTACGTCTACCAGGGCGAGGAACTGGGCATGACCAACTGCCCCTTCGGTTCCATCGAGGACTACCGGGACATCGAGAGCATCAACGCTTACCGGGAGCTGACCGAGGCGGGGCTGCGGGAACCGGGAGAACTGCTGGAGTGCATCGCCTACAAGAGCCGGGACAACGCCCGCACCCCCATGCAGTGGGACGATTCCCCCAACGCCGGGTTTACCACCGGCCAGCCCTGGATCATGGTCAACCCCAACTACACCACCATCAACGCAGCGGCGGAGATGGCGAACCCGGATTCCGTGTTCCATTATTACCAGAAGCTCATCGCCCTGCGGCAGGACAGCAAGTGGTCCGATGTGATTGTCTACGGCCACTATGACCTGCTGGCCCCGGAGCATGAGGCGGTCTTTGCCTACATCCGGCAGTTGGACGGTACGAAGCTGCTGGTGGTCTGCAACCTCTCCGCCCAGGCCCAAGTGTTCCCCGTCCCGGAGGAAGTCCAATGGAACGGTGCGGAGCTGGTGATGGGGAATGTACCCCAGGCCGATTTGACCCGCCAGCTGGTTTTAGCGCCCTGGCAGGCCGCTGTCTGGGCGCTGGCATAATCGCCGGTTGTGATTCCCCTGCGCCCCTTCGGGTGCAGGCGGACGGACGACCGCTGAATCATATGATGTGAAACGACTCTCGCGTTTTGTGCGGAAATTGGGGCCTGTTGGCCCCAATTTTTTTGCGCTTACACCTTGTTTTTTCCCTGCCTGTCAAGTATAATATCTTTTGATTGCAAAAACATCTGTATCAGCAGGATTCAGATACATGGAAGGACGTACAAAATATGAGCGACAAGAAAAAACAAAAGAAGTCCGCCGCAGACCGGAAGCTGGAGGCCAGTTTGAAAAACCTTTCCGGCGGCCAGCGCAGCCAGGCGGAGGCCAAGAAAAAGGAGCAGCGCCGCTGGAAGATGTATGGCGCGCTTGCCATCGTCATTGCCGTGCTGGTGGCGGCCCTGTTGTTCTGGGACTCCGGTTTTATCCAGAAGCGGAGTACCGCGCTCACCATCGGGGAGAAGAGCTATACCTCGGTGGATATGAGCTACTATTACTACCTCCAGTATAATTCCATCTCCACTTATGCCAGTTATTACGGACTGGATACCTCCGTCAGCCTGAAAAAGCAGGAGGCCTACGAGGGCAAGACCTGGTACGCCTACATCCGGGACTACGCCGAATCCGTGCTGACAGAAATCAGCATCCTGGCGCAGGAGGGCGAGGCCGCCGGTTACGAGCTGTCCGAGGACGGACAGGCGAACATCGACGAGACCCTGGCCGATATGGAGGAGACCTGCGACGACTACGACATTACGACCAGTTATTATCTCAAGCAAATGTACGGCAGGTATATGACCCTGGAGCGCTTTACGACCCTCGTCACCGAGTATTACTACGCGATTGACTACGAGGAGTACAAAACCTCCACCTTTGAGGTCACCGAGGACGAGATGGAGGAGTATTACGAGGAGAACAAGGACACCCTGGACACCTACGACTACGCCTGCTACTACAGCGACGCCGAGCCGGAGGCCCAGTACGATGCCGACGGCAACGAGATTGCCGCTACGGATGAGGAGATAGAGGAGGCCGCTGCCGCCGCCAAAACCCTGGCGGAGGAATTGCAGCAGGCTCTGACGGACGGCGAT
>JAJQBR010000109.1 GCA_021203185.1 Clostridiales bacterium | reverse complement strand
CCCGCCGCTGCCTGCAGCTGTTCGGCGGCTACGGCTACACCCGTGACTATCCCATCGAACGCATGATGCGGGATGCCAAGATCACCGAGATCTACGAAGGCACCAGCGAAGTGCAGATGATGGTCATTTCCGGCGATCTGCTGAAGTAAGGAGGGTATTTTTAACATGAAAGCTATTGTTTGTGTCAAGCAGGTTCCCGATACCTCCGGCAAGGTTGCCGTGAAGCCCGATGGAACCCTGGACCGCGCTTCTATGGCCACCATCACCAACCCCGACGACCTGAGCGCGCTGGAAGCCGCCCTGGAACTGAAAGAGCAGACCGGCTGCGAGGTCGTGGTCGTCTCCATGGGTCCCTTCACCGCCGAGGGTATGCTGCGGGAGTGCATCGCCCGGGGCGCTGACCGCGCGGTGCTGATTTCCGGCCGTGAGTTCGGCGGCTCCGACACCTTTGCCACCTCTCAGATTATCGCCGCCGGTATCAACAAGATCGGTGTCGGCCCGGAGGACGTGGTGTTCTGCGGCCGTCAGGCCATCGATGGCGACACTGCCCAGGTTGGCCCCCAGATCGCCGAGAAGCTGCACCTGCCCCAGGTCACCTATGTGGCCGGCATCAAAAAGGAGGGCGACAGCCTGATTTGCAAGCGTATGCTGGAGGACGGCTACATGACCCTGAAGGTCAAGACCCCCTGCCTGCTGACCTGCATCAAGGAACTGAACACCCCCCGCTATATGTCTGTCAGCGGCATCTTCGAGTGCTATTCCAAGCCCCTGGAGATTTACGACTATCCCGCGCTGAAGGACGATCCCCTGATCGAGACCGACACCATCGGTTTGAAGGGCTCCCCCACCAACGTGTTCAAATCCTTCACTCCGCCTCAGAAGGGCGCTGGCACCATGGTGGAAAGTGCCAGTGCGCTGGTCGGCATCCTGAACGATAAGCACCTGATCTGAGAGAGGAGAGTATACTATGTCTGAATACAACTTCACCGATACCGCCGCGTTCCACGGCGTATGGGTTTTCTGTGAGCAGCGCGACGGCGTTATCCAGTCCATCAGCTATCAGCTGCTGAGCGAGGGCCGCAAGCTGGCCAACGACATCGGCGTGGAACTGTGCGGCGTGGTGCTGGGCAGCGGCGTCGAGGAAAACTACCTCAAGGCCCTGGGCGGCTACGGCGCGGACCGTGTCTATTATCTGGACAGCCCCCTGTTGAAAGACTACACTACCGATGGCTATGCCAAAGTCCTGTGCGACCTGGTCAAGGCCAAAAAACCTGAAATCGTCCTCATCGGTGCCACCAACATCGGTCGTGACCTGGGTCCCCGCTGCGCGGCCCGTCTCCACACCGGCCTGACCGCCGACGCCACCCATCTGGACATCGACACGACTAAGTATGTGGAGTTCCTGAAGGAGTCCTCCTCTCTGGATCTGTCCAAGCAGAAGTTCGACTATGAGGATCGCAACCTGAAAATGACCCGTCCCGCCTTCGGCGGCCACCTGATGGCCACCATCATCTGCCCCCGGTTCCGTCCCCAGATGTCCACCGTCCGTCCCGGCGTTATGCAGACCCAGGAGTACGACGAGGCTTCCGCCGCCAAGGTCGTGGTGGAGAACGTCCCCGTGGAGCTGTCTGCGGCGGACATCGGCGTAGAGATTCTGGAAATCAAAAAGTCCGCCGCCAAGATGGTTGACCTGATTGGCGCTGACGTCATCGTCTCCGTGGGCCGCGGCATCAGCTCCGACCCCGAGAAGGGCATCGCCCTGGCCGAGGAACTGGCTGGTGTGCTGGGCGGCGTCGTGGGTGCCTCCCGTGCCGTCGTGGACGCCGGTATGATTTCCTCCGACCACCAGGTTGGTCAGACCGGCAAGACCGTCCATCCCCGCATCTATGTGGCCCTGGGCATCTCCGGCGCCATCCAGCACGTGGCCGGTATGCAGGATTCCGAGACCATCATCGCTGTCAACAAAAATGAGACCGCGCCCATCTTCGGCGTGGCCAACTACGGCATCGTGGGCGACCTGTTCAAGGTGGTTCCCCAGCTGATCGCCGAAATTAAGGCGGTTCAGGCTGCGAAGTAAGCTCGTACCCGAACAGCATAAGAAAAAACCGAGGACGGCTGGTCGTTGGCCAGCCGTCCTTTTGCGTCTGTGAGCGATAAATCAAAAGCAAATACCGAGCAAATCAGACAAACAGAGTTACAGATTTGTGTGTGATTTGTCATTACAAATCTCTAAATACGCAAAAAATCCGGGGCGTTTGCCCCGGATTTGTATTTTTCGTACTGCCTTATGCCGCTTCAGTGGTTTCCGCATCGTCCGTCTCTTTGACTTCCTCCACAGCGACGGTACCCCCCAGCAGTTCGTAAACTGTCTGACAGTCCTCGTCCATCTGAGCGGTCATCCAGGTGGCGGGGTCGGTGGCAGTCAGCTCCACCGCCAGCGTTTCCACCTCGTACTTCACCTCGCCGAAGGCCATGACGCTGCTGATCTTGCGGGTGCGCTTTTTCGCCGTGCTGCCAGACTTTTCAATGGTGGTGAAGGTGCTGCCGCTGCTGGCCACCACAAGGGCGGTGTGCGTGGCGGTGCCGCTGCTGCCGAAGAAAGCCACGTCGCCGGGCTGGGGGGTGTAATTGGAGGTGTGCAGGGTACCCAGGCTCTTGAAGCCGGAGACGCCGTCCCGGGCCGCCATAAAGGTGGGGGCCGCTTTGGTGGAAACGCCGGTGTGGTGCAGGCACCAGGTTGCGAACTCAGAACACCACGGCTCGGTTGATTTCAGCTTGTGGTGGTTGCCGATGAGGTACTGGTTGTAGTAGTTGATATACTTGCTGCCGGAGTTGCCGATTTCGCCATAGGCGGCGGCAACCACCCGGTCCCGCAGAATTTTCACCGTGTCGCCGGTCTCCACAGCCTCCAACACCGCCGTCAGATCGGTCTCATAGTCCTCGCTGCTCCGATAGGCGGCCTCGTTGGGCAGGGTCAGCACCTGGGAAGAAGTCTCATACCACGTCTCATAAAAAGCGTCGATTTGCTCCTTCACTGTTTCCTCCGTCAACTCCAGTTCCTCGTCCTGGAAGGCCAGCGTTTCCAGATAGGCCACGACGGAGGCCGCATCGGTGGAGACGGCCAGGCTGTCTGCCTGTTCCGGGTCAGAGGTCTCATCACCGGATACAGATTTTGTCACGGTGTAGAGCAGCAGCTCCTCCGCGTCCTGTTCCTCCAATTCCTTCTCATCGGGGGAGAGCGTTTTGTTCAGTTCCTTGTCCTTTTCCGCCAGATAGCTTTGCACGTAGGCCACCAGGTCGGCGCTGAATGTCCGCCCGTCGGAATAGGAAGCGGCCAGCGTCTCCCCGTCCCGGGTGAACCCGGCGTCGCACCGCTCACAGAGATAGGAGAGGTCGCCGGTTTCCTCGTCCACAGCGGCCACATAGCTGTGGCCCAGGGCGGCGACCGCTTCATCCTCGTAGGAATAGCCACAGGTGTGGCAGGTGTGGACCGTGTAACCCTCGGTCAGACAGGCAGGCTCCACCACACTGTCCTCAAACTGGCAGTCCTCCGTCACCTCCGTGCCGCAGAGGTGACAAATGGCGGTCATGGTGCCGTCCCCGTTGCTGCGCCAGGCCCCCAGGTCGTGGCCGGTGGTGGAGCAGGCGGTGGTCATAAACGGTTCATAGGACGCGATGATGTTCTCGGAGGGATCCGGTGTGGTCTCCACGCTGGGGGCGGGAGTTTCCGGCAGCGCGTCGAGAATCTCGTCCGAAGAAGTCCCTTCCACAGAGGCGGTTTCGGCAGAGGAGGAGACGATTCCTTCCGCCAGGGCGGAGGGAAGGGCGTTGATGCAGAGGGCGCCTGCCAGCAGCAGGGCGCAGAGTCTGGAATAATTCATAAGCGGTCACTTTTCCGAATCGGGGAAAAAGCAAGCCTCCTTTCGTAACGGGGAAGGGGAAGGTGCGAATTATTGTTCCGCCAGTTCCAGCAGTTTGCGCAGCCGGTGGTTCAGGCAGGATTTGGAGACCGGCGGCTGGCACAGGTCAGCCAGTTGGATCAGGGACAGTTCCGGGTGGGCGCAGCGGAGGGCTGCGGTCTCCTGGAGCTTTTCAGGCAGCTGTTCCAGTGTGCCGCGCGCCTCCAAAGTGTGGATGGCTTTGATTTGGGTTTGGGCCGCCTGGACGGACTTTTCCACGTTGGCCACGTCGCAGTTGTACTGGCGGTTGACGCCGTTGATCAGGTTCTTCTGCTGTCGGGCAGTGCGAACCCGCTGGGCGCACTCCGGCGCGCCAATGGTGGTCAGAAAGTTGGAAATGGCTTCGCTCTGCTTGAAATAGGTGATGTAGTTGGCCTTCCGGGTGGTCTCCCTGGGGTACAGGTGCAACTCCGGCATCAGGGCCTGGAACTCCCGGTGGACGTACAAGTGGCTGGTGGCGATTTCCAGGTGGTAGCCCTTTTGGGGGTCGGTGACGCTGCCCCCCGCCAGAAACGCCCCCCGGCAGAAGGCCACGTAACAGCAATGCTCCTCCAACACGCCGTAATTGATGTGGTGGGTCATCAGGCCCTCCCGGTTGTAGCCGTAGAGATCCAGAATCTGCTGGATGTGATCCCGATCCGTGATCTGGAAGGTCAGCTTTCCGCCCTCACCCGGCTCCGGCTGCTGGTCGAAGCCGAAGCCAAAGGCAGCCTGGAACAGCTGGGGCAGTCGGTTCCCAAAGACCTGGGACTGGGTGGTAATGCGGATGCCGAAAGGGGAGAAGCTGTTGCAGAACAGCAGCACACCATAGGCTTCGGCCTGGGTGCAACAGGGCCGGTCCAGTCCGGCCTGACACAGTTCTGTTTTTACATCGGAGGAAAACGACATGGGAGGTACCTTCTCTAACAGTTATGTAAGTTCGCGCCGGGACGGGGCGCTCACTTGCGGTCCCTCGTCATGTCCCGGTGGTGTTCCCGGACGGCGTAGCCCAGCTCCGCCACCTGCTCCGCGATGGCGTGGCACATGGCCACGCTGCGGTGCTGCCCGCCGGTGCAGCCGACGCCGATAATCAGCACGCTTTTCCCCTCTGCGGCATAGAGGGGCAGCAGAAACTCCAGATTCTTGCGGTAAAGGGCCAGGAACTGGCTGGTTTCCGGGTATTTCCCCAGGTAATCGGTCACCGCCTTGTCTAACCCCGTGAGCTTGCGCAGCTCCGGCAGATAGAAGGGGTTGGGCAGAAACCGCACGTCCATCAGCAGGTCGGCCTCCAGTGGAATACCGTACTTGTAGCCGAAGGAGAGGACGCTGACCTCCAGCCCGCCGCTCTTTTGGGTTCCGAACATCTCCAGCAGGGTGTTGCGCAGTTTGCTGGTGGAGGTAAAGGTGGTAGAGTCGATGATATAGTCCGCCCGTTCCCGCACCTGGGAGAGCAGATCCCGCTCTTTTTCAACCGCTTCTTCCAGAGAGAGGTCGTAGGCTGTGCAGAGGGGATGGGTGCGGCGGGTCTCCTTGTAGCGCTTGATGACCGCCTCGGTGGAAGCCTCCAGAAACAGCAGCTTTACCTCGCAGCCCATGGCGTTCATCTCGTCCAGGGCGGAGAAAAAGTCGCTGAAATCCACGCCGCCCCGGATGTCGCTGACCAGGGCGACATTCTCATAGCGGCTGCCGCCGCTGCGACAGACCTCGGCAAAGCGGGGCATCAGCACGGCGGGCATATTATCAACGGTGTAATAGCCTGCGTCCTCCAAAAACTTGGCGGCCTGGCTTTTGCCTGCGCCGGACAGACCGGAGATGATGATAAAACGCATGGGAACCTCCGATGGGGCATTGATGAGCTTTTAGCTTTTAGCTCTTAGCTGTTAGCTTGGCAACACTCTCTTTTAAGTGGTACTCTTTTGGGTTAGCAGTACTTAGCGAATGGCTAACAGCTATTTCACGGCAGCCGCTTGATTTCCAGCTCCAGCGACACGCCGGTTTTCTCCAGCACGGTGTCGTGGATTCGGTCGGTCAGGGCCAGCACGTCGGCGCAGGTAGCGCCGCCTACGTTGATGACGAACCCCGCGTGCTTGGTGCTGACCTGGGCGCCGCCTACGGTCAGCCCTTTCAGGCCGCACTGGTCGATGAGAGCAGCGGCAAACCCGCCCACGGGACGCTTGAAGGTGCTGCCCCCGCTGGGGTACTCCAGGGGCTGCTTGTCCCGGCGCTTCTGGTTCAGCTCGTTCATCCGCTGGCGAATGGCCTCGCCGTCGCCGGGACGCAGATGGAGGGTGGCCCCGGTGATGATTTTTGTGCCATCGGTAAAGACGCTGGTGCGGTAGCCAAAGCCCTGCTCCGGCCCGGTCAGACAGCCCCGCACCCCGTCCAGGGTGACGAAATGTGTCTCCGTAACCACGTCCTTCAGCTCGCCGCCGTAGGCCCCGGCGTTCATCACCGCGCCGCCGCCCAGGGTGCCGGGGATGCCGGAGGCAAATTCCAGCCCGGAAAGCTCCTCCCGCTGGGCGAAAGCCGCCAGCCTGGACAGCAGCACGCCCGCGCCGCAGCGGATGCGGTTCCCCTCCAGCCGCTCCAGGGTGTCCAGCCCGTCCAGCAGCTTGAGGACAAACAATTCCATCGGTTCATCCCCGCACAGCAGGTTGGTGCCGTTGCCCAGGGGAACAGGGGTGATGCCGCACTGGTTGGCGCAGCCCAGAGCGGCGAGCAGATCTTCCTCACTTTTGAGGAAAGCCATCAGCCGCACCGGACCGCCGATGCGGAAAGAGGTGTGGCGGCTCATGGGTTCCCACTCCCGCAGGGCCATGCTGGGGCAGAGGTGGGTCAGCTGCCGGTGTAATTTATGAAAACGGTCCATTTTTGACCTCCGAAATTTTTGAATTTATATAAAAAGCGGGATAAAGCAAACTAGATATCCCTTTTACTCATCCTTATGAACATTCTAGCTCTTAGCTGTTAGCTTTTAGCCATTAGCTTTGTAGGTCCTGGCATTACGTGCTGCGCTTACCATTAGCATGAGCTTACAAATAGATGGTTGCGCTTTCAGTTTCCTTTTTAGCTGTTTGCTTTAAACTGGTAGTACATGAACTAACAGCTAACAGCTAACGGCTAATAGCTTATCACAGCGCGGTTCCACGGCCGGACGGGGTCTTGATGCGCGCCGCAGCCGCACAACAATGTCATTATAACATAGCGGAGCGGCAAATAGAATAGTTTTTTTGTAAATTTTTCGATAGAGCCAATGCAGTCCCGCAAAAGGCCCGGTTAGGCCGTTGACAGCCGTGTTATAATAAAAAAAGGATACTGGTTATTCCTTTTACTCAGCCTTATGAGCAGTTTAGCTCTTAGCTTTTAGCCATTAGCTTTGTGGTTCTTGACATTACGTGCTGCGCTTACCGTTTGCATGACTTTAAAAACGGATGGTTTTTGATCTCAGCTTCTTTTTTAGCTCTTTGCTTTAAACTGGTAGTACCTGACTAACAGCTAACAGCTAACGGCTAATAGCTTATCACAGCACGGCTGATTCAAAGGGATAGTCAGAAAAGGGATTATATGCCCCAGGAACTTCTATGAAGCAGCTCTGCGGCGCTTTCCAACCAACGACCCGCATTTCAGGAAGGGGAATCTCCATTGAAGCAACATTCTTCACAGACCCAAAGGCGAAAACGCGGCCCGGTTCGCACCTTTTTCAAGTGGTTTGGCCTGGTGTTAGGGACCCTGATCCTCATCGGCGCAACGACGGTGGCCATCCTGTGCTGCTACGGCGCGGCCTACGTGCAGGACGTCATTCTGCCCGAGGTGGCCAACTCCACCGTAACGCTGCTGTCCACCAGCACCGACCTCTCCAGCGTCGTCTACTACTACGACGAGGATTCCGGCGATTATGAGACGCTGGAAACCCTCTACGCCTCCGAGAACCGGGAGTGGATCTCCTACGAGGACATCCCGGAGAATCTGCTCAACGCCACCGTTGCCATCGAGGACAAGCGGTTTTACCAGCACAACGGCGTGGACTGGAAGCGGACGGCGGCGGCGGTGGTCTATATGTTCACCGGCCAGAGCATCCAGGGGGGCAGCACCATCACCCAGCAGCTCATCAAGAATCTGACCCAGCAGGACGAGGTGACGGTACGCCGGAAGGTCGTGGAAATTTTCGAGGCGCTGGAGTACGAAAAGACCCACACCAAGCAGGAGATTTTGGAGTGGTATCTCAACGAAATCTACCTGGGTCGGGGCTGCTACGGCGTCAAAACCGCCGCTCAGAAGTACTTCGGCAAGGACGTGGGCGACCTGGACCTGGCCGAGTGCGCCGCGCTGATTTCCATCACCAACAATCCCTCTCTGTACGACCCCTACAACCACCCGGAAAACAACCTGGAGCGCCGGACCCTGGTGTTAGAGCAGATGTATCAGCAGGGGTATATCACGGAGGAGGAGCGGGATGCCGCTATCGCGGAGGAACTGGTGTTCACCACCGGCTCCACCGACAGCGACGACAGCAGCGCCAGCGGCGATTACTACAGCTGGTATACCGACGCCGTCATCAAGCAGGTTATCAACGACCTGGTGGAAACCTATGACTACGACGAGTCTGTCGCCAATCAGATGGTGTTCTCCGGTGGATTAAAGATTTATTCCTGCCTGGATCCGGATATTCAGGCGGATGTGGATGAAATTTACACCGACACCGAAAACGTCGTGGGGATGGAATCCTCCGGCGGCGACCAGCTTCAGTCCGCCATCACTGTTGTGGATAACGAGACCGGCGCAGTGGTGGCCCTGGCCGGCGGCGTGGGGGAAAAGGAGGGCAACCGCATCTGGAACCGCGCCACCGACACAGTGCGGCAGCCCGGTTCTTCCATCAAGCCCCTCTCTGTCTACTCCCAGGCGCTGGAGAGCGGTGATATCCTGCCCAACACTATAGTGGAGGACTCCGCCTTTGAGGACGGCTGGCCTAAAAACTCCCATGGCGGCTATATCGGCAACATAGATGTGATGTACGCCGTGGCCCAGTCGCTGAACACCGTGGCGGTGAAGGTGCTGGACATGGTGGGTACCCGCAACTCCTATAACTTCCTGACCGAAAAGTACCAGCTCAGCAGCCTGGTGGACAACTACGTGGGTACCTCAGGCAAGGTCTACAGCGACGTGGACTATTCCCCCCTGGCCCTGGGCGGCCTGACCAACGGCGTCTCCACCTATGAGATGGCGGCGGCCTACTCCACCTTCTCCCGGGGCGGCGAGTATATTTCCCCCTACCTGTACACCGCAGTGGTCAACAGCGAGGGAGAGGTTCTGCTGCAAACCGAGGGTTACAGCGTGGACGTGGACAGCGACGGCAGCGTGTCCATCACCGGGCAGGGCACCGGCGAGGTGATTCTCAGCACCTCCACCTGCTTCTATATGACCGAGATGCTGGAGGCCGTTGTCAGCGAAGGCACCGGCACCAGCGCCGCCATCGACGGTATGAGCGTGGCCGGGAAAACCGGCACCACCGACGACGACTATGACCGCTGGTTCGTAGGGTATACGCCCTATTACACTGCGGCGGTCTGGACCGGTTACGACAGTTCCAGCAAGGTCAATGCCAGCAGCAACCCCGCCGTTATTCTCTGGCAGAAGGTGATGAGCCGGGTCAGCAGTGGACAGGCGGACATCGGATTCAACGAGAATATGGTGTCCACAGCGGTGACCTACTGCACCAACTGCGGCGGCACAGCCACCAGCAGGAGTCCAGGCACCCGGACGGCGCTGTTCCTGTCGGGGGACGAGCCGGGGTACACCTGCACCTGTGGCAAGTCCTCCAGTTCCAAGAAGGACACCTCCTCCGACGAGGACGATGAGGCAACCGAAGAGGAGACGACCACTGCCGAAACCGAAACCGAGACCGAGACGGAAACGTCTACAGGGAATACCACCACCCAGACGGAGAGCGGCGGCAGTTCCAACAACAACCAGAGCAGTCAGACAGAGAACAGCCAGACCACAGACGACACGACCCAGGACAGTCAGCAGAATGACAGCACTGAGGCGGACGAGCAGGAGGAAACCGAATCGGACGACGACACCGAAACAGAAGAAGAATAAACCAGCCCTGCCCCCGAAGCCGCTCAGCGGCTCCGGGGCTTTTTCTGTTCATTGAACAATCGTGTCCCGGCGGCCAGCGTGACCGGCGCGGCGATCAGTCCCCAAAACCCAAAGAGCATCAGCCCCAGGTACATGGCAAGAACGGTAAAAAAGGGGATTGCGCCCGCCTGGGTGCTGACAAAGCGCGGCTCCAGCACCGTGCGCAGCAGCCAGAGGGCCAGCCACAGCCCTGCCATACCCAATGCGCTCAGTGCCTCTCCCTCCAGCCACAGCATCCCCGCCCAGGGCAGCAGAATGACGCCGCAGCCCAGCAGGGGCAGCGCGTCGGCGGCACACACCAGCGCCGCCACAGGCGCCGCGCCGGGCATCCCAAGCACCAGCAGCCCCACCGCCAGCACCGGGAACTGCACCAGCAGCAGTTTTCCCTGGGCCTTCAGCCAGCCCATAGCCCCCGCTTTCAGGGAACGCAGTCCGGCACACACCGGGCGGCTCCAGTCCTCCGGTAGCAGGTCTGTCAGGAGTGCGCGCAGCCGGGGCCAGTCCAGGGCGGCGTAAAAGGACGAGAGCAGGCAGATGAGCAAAAAGAACAGCTTTTCCGGCAGGGCGGAGAGCAGGCTTGCGCTGAGCCGGGCAGCCCAGGCGGTCACGCGCCGGGCCAAATCGGAGCTGCTCTGGCTGAGAAGCTGTACCAGTCCCGCCGCCAGATTGCCCACCGAGCCGGGGAGTTTGTGTGCCAGGGATTCCAGCCGTGTCAGCAGGGAGGGGACGTCCGGGAACAGACCGGTCACGCCGTCAACGACACAGCAGAGTTTGACCGCAGCCCAGCCCAGCACCCCGGCCAGCAGAACCAACGTGCCGCCCAGCACCACCGCCACTCCCAGCCAACGGGGGAACCCTTTGTCCTCCAGCCAGCGGACGGGTCCTGCGGCGGCGTTTGCAGCAAAAAGTGCAAATAAAGCGGCCCAGGCGCACCGCCGCACGGCGGGAAAACACACGGCCAGCGCCAAAAACAGGCAAAGACAGCCCTTTTTCTTACCCTGAGACATGGATGGCTCCTATCTGACAAACTGCTTTCTACAGTTTTCGTATTTTTTGGATGAATCAACGGTTGCAAAGCGGGGAAGGGGGTGTTATAATCACCTCTATATCACGAACACAAATGACCACGCGGCGTGGACAACTGTAGGAGGAGAGCATACCATGTCGAAGGTGACCAAATACTTTATCGTGGAGGCCAGCGCTCTGCCGGAGATCTTCCTCAAGGTGGCCCAGGCAAAAGAGGCGCTGGAGCTGGGAGAGGCGGCGACGGTGAACGAGGCCACCCGTATGGCGGGCATCAGCCGCAGCGCCTTTTACAAGTACAAGGACGCGGTGCGCCCGTTCAACGACATGATGAACGGCCACATCGTCACCTTTCAGGCCATGCTCCGGGATGAACCGGGGGCGCTTTCCGCCATCCTGAATATCTTTGCCGCCAGCGGCGGGAATATTCTCACCATCAACCAGACCATCCCCACCGGCAGTGTGGCCGCCGTCAATCTCAGCGCCGAGACCAGCGGCCTGAGCGTTTCGCTGGATGAGCTGGTTCACCAAGTCAGCGACATGGACGGCGTGGTCAAGTTTGAGGTGCTGGCCGGGTAAGGGCGGTTTTGTTCGGTATAGAACAGGTTTCCTGCAGAGAACTGGCGTCCCGCAACTGACCACCCCTCTTGTCTCCCCTGAAAGGGGAGGAGGG
>JAJQBR010000191.1 GCA_021203185.1 Clostridiales bacterium | reverse complement strand
TGAGTGCTGCATTTTTCGCCGCCTTTTGCTGTAGTCCTTTCTTGACAAACACATCCGCCACCTGGTTTTTTTCAAAAAGATGAAATGGATTGTTTTAAGCAAGCAAAAAAAACAGCCGGAGGCGCATCACACCGATACGCCTCCGGCTATCTTCATCTTACCCCAGCAGCTTGCCCCAGGTGTTCTCCCCAACAATTCCATCCACCGTCAGGCCCTGAGCCTCCTGATACTGCTCGACGGCGTCCTCGGTCTTGCTGCCGAAGATACCGTCTTTATCCAGGCCGCAGCCCAGCGCGTAGTTCAGCAGAATCTGCAGAACCGTGACCTGCTGGCCCTTATCACCGCTTCTCAGTGTGTCCATGTCATGCACCTTCGTTCCTTTCAGATATAACTCGCGCTCCGCCTTGCGTCGGCTCACAAGGCCGGACAGCACCTTGCCACCAGCCTTGTTGTACAGCAGCATGGCGTCCGCAATTTCAGACACCGTGCGGTTCTTGCACAGCTTCTTGAGGTTGGCCTGCCCGCAGTTGAAGGCAAAGCTGGTCAGCGCGGAACGCTGGTTTTCATTCAAAGCCGCCGTGACTGGCACATAGCTGGTCAGCCCGGTGCAGTCCCAGAATTTCTTCACATCGGTTTTCAGCAGCTCGTCCGCCTTGACGCTGGTGATTTTCATTCCCTTGCAGACAGCCACGCCGTCCACCTTGCCGGTGTGCCCGTAGCCGATGGTTCACACGCCCACACTGTCCTGGTAGGCGGCCAGCCGCAGGCCCTCGTACTGCTTGATGAGCGCGAGGCCCGCAGCGTTAATGGTGTCACTCATTGTCATCACCACCGTTCAGCCCACCGAACAGCGCCACCAGCTTGTCCGGCATCAGGTCGGGGTCGATCTTACAGATGTTCTCGATGGAACTGCCGACCTCCATCACGCAGATGTAACCACAGACAGCGCCCGCGATGGGGATGGTAACGCCCAGGTCAACATACCCCTGGGCGTAGTCGATAAGGATGCCCAGCAGGATGACGAGGAGCAGCCCCACCTTGTGAAACAGGCCCTCCCGCATGATGGAGGACGAAAAGGTTTTGGTGGCGATGGCCTGTACCAGACCGGTGATGAAGTCGAGCGCGATGAACGCACAGGTGATCAGATAGCTCATAATGTACCTCCTCAGTAAGTCAGTTCAACGTAGCCATAGGTGTAGTCATCGCTGACCTTCCGGGTCTGACGCTTGCACACCTTGCTGGCGTTGTAGTTGATGGTGTTCAGAGTGCTGCCCGCCTTGCAGGCCAGCAGTTCGGTGTGGGTGGCGGTGGACTTGCCGGAAGCTTTGAACTGCACCAGGTCGCCGGGTTTCGGCTCATAGTTCCCACCCTTGACGTGCCAGATGCCCTTCTTGCGGGCTTTCGTCTCCAATTTGGCGACGGTTCTGGAAATCAGGGAGCCGAGGTCGGTGCCCTGAGAGGCTCCCCACATTGCCCCCACAGTGCAGTAAGCCTCACTGGTGGGTTTGGGGTCGGACTTGCCGCTGTCCGTGCTGTTGTACCACGCGATAGCCTTGCTGCCGGGCTTCTTCCCCAGCCAGCTTTCGCCGTGGAGCAGGGCCGCCGCCTGGCGGTCGGAAATGGCAAGCAAATAGGCGTCATGAACCCAGCGGTGTACACCGCTCACCAGCACGGGCAGATGCACCTTGTTCAGGGAAGTATTGCTGAACTTCCCGCAGTCATCTGCCTGTACCACCTGTCCGGCGGTCAGCTTGACCACCTGCTTGCCGGTCTTGCTGGAGGGGAAGTCCCGCGCGGCGACTGCCTTCTTTACAACATAATAGCTCATGGTTTCAGTCCTCCTTTTTCTCTTTGGCCTTTTCAGCCTGCTGTTTTTCCTGCTCGATGGCGGCGCGCTCCAGTTCCACCAGCTGGCTACGGACAAGGTCCAGAGCCAGCCGTGCGTTTACCGGAGGCAGTCCGCTCTCCTGCACCAGCTTTGCCAGCGCAACGAGAAAGTCGTTGGTCCTCGTGTTCAGCATGATGATTCCTCCTTTGTGATCGCCGCGAGAGATGTTTCCAGACGCTCAATGCGGCGTTGCTGATGTTGTACCATCGCCACCAGTGGGGCGATGAGTTCCTCATAGGACCGGTACCAGCGGAGCTGCTCGTCCGGTAAGTCCGCGCTGTACGCCGCGTCATCGTCCCCAATGACGCTGGCGCTGAACAGGGAAAGGTCTCCCACAGTGGCGAGCGCCGTGTCCCTGACATCCTGGGCGATGAAGCCCATGTGTTTGCGGTGGCTGTCCCCGTTGATGTAGTCGTACTCCACGGCGGTCAGGCCCATGATGAGCTGCTCATAGTCCTCCGTCAGCGGCTTGACGTTCTGCTTTAGCTTGCGGTCAGACAGCGATTCTTCGCTGCTTCTGTATACCGTGTTGACGTAAATGCGGCGGTAACGATAAGAGCTGCCGCCGAAGTCGTAGGTATTGGTGGATGCTGGGTCGATGTCGTTGACGATTTTGCAGAGGTTGAGATAGGCGTAATAGGTACCGGTGTAGATGCAGCGAAGCTCACTGTCGCAGTAGGTCAAGTCACCGTCCCCATCAGCATAAATGGCTCTGGTTGGGTAGATGTCGATGCCACTGCATTTTACTTTTCCCCATCCTGTCACCGAATAGGGGATAATGGCGTTAGACCAGGCGTCCCCCGACTTCTTCCAAATCAGATACTGGTTTAACGCAGTTAAGGAACTGCCAGTGGCCTTAATGCCAAATTCCGCATCTACGGTCGTTGATACCGTGCTGTCATCCGTTGTCGCGTCCCAGACCGTTACGCTTGTGCCGTACTGCTGAACATACAAAGATGTCTTGTATGTGTGGCCGCTTGCCGCGCTTGTATCGGTCGAATTGGAGATTGTCAGTGGTCCGACGGTTCCGGCCGCCGCCGTAATGATTCCGGTGTTGGTGACGGAGAAGTTGCTCCCGATGGTGATGGATCCTCCGGTGATCTTGATGCTGCTGCAGGTCACATTGCCGCTGGAGTCCACCGAGAACGTCCCACTGCCGATGTTGATGGAGCCGCCTGTGATGTCGCCCAGGTTTGCGTTGATAGCTGAGAGCTTATCCACTGAGATTTTTCCAGCGGTCACACACTCCGCAGCTAACAGCTCGGTGGTGATCACTCCCTCGCCTATGGCGTTGGTGCCGTATGGAGCTTTTGTCCATTCTTCTCCGGTCCAGTAGTACATGGCGTAGCCATCGTCTGTGTCGTACCAGATGTCGTTGATGGTGTAGGCTGTCTCCTCTGGGGCATCGGCTGCGTAGTAGGTGGTGGTCTTGCCGTTGGCAATAGCGGTCACCTTGGCGACGCCGCTTTTTATGGTTTCGTCCAGCTCCTGAGATAAGGTCAGCACAAGGGACTTGTTCCGGCTGGAGGACGTGGAGTTGGACAGGGTAATGGATTTGTTTCGCTCCAGAAGAACGTCATACTCCGTTTCCGTGACCTTTGCGGACACCTCAATGCCCAGCCTGGAGACGTATACATGGACGGTGTCGCAGAGGGAGACGCGCTCTGCTTCCGCAATATCCTCATATCCCGGCGTCTGCCACAGCTGGGCAAAGTCGATGGTGATGTCGATGTCCGGCTCAATATAGGAGGTGGTCGCCAGATACGCCTGGGCGTATGCCAGAAGGTCGTCCTCAGACGGTTCATCATCGAATAGGTCGGAGCAGTCCAACGTGACGATTTTGTCAAAGGGAAGGTCGCTCTCAGCAAGTGTGACGACCTTCTCGGAAAGCTCTACGATGCCGTCGGTCTCCGCGTTCGCCCAGAATGGATGGACTCCGGTGATGGTGTCCTCGATGGACTTCTCCATCGTAAAGTCCACGAGATTTTTACCGTAGATGATGCGAACCCCGTTGTCCGCGCCTCGGCTTTCCCAGAGGTTGACGGTGTACATATCCCACTCAAACTCACTGCCGAAGGTGTCCAGCATACTTCCATCGATGCCGCCGAGGGCGTTTCGGAAGGAAGTCGGCTCGGAAATGGAGAACGCGGACTCCGATGCCACATCCGTCACAAACGAGAATGGGCATTCTGTGGATGCGTTTTCCTTCAAAGCCTCGAACGTCAGCGCGGGCTGGTCGGCTGTCCCGGATGAAAGAGTCAGCGGCGATACGGTAATATAGTTCAGTTGGTAGCTGATGTGCCTCGCCGCAATCTCCAGGATTCCGTCCATCTGGGCGGTGATTTTGTAGATACGGAACGCCTGAGAGGATCTGTTGTCCGCTGGTTTGGCGCAGATAATGGCGCCTTCGGCTATGTCCTCCGCATGAATGCCGTCCAATGGGTATTCCATTGCCAGCTCATAGCTGCCGTTCCTTTTTTCGGTCACCACGCAGGAGATACAGTCCGCCAGTTTTCCGATGCCGTTGGTCGTGAACGCTGTTTCAGTCGCGGAATAAAGACAGGGAATCAAAGGGTCCACCACCTTGGAGTGATTTCAACGGAGGTGATGCCACCGTCCCAGACGATGGTGTTCTCACCAGGGGCCAGCAGCGGAAAGTCCTCCGAATATATGGTGTCATTGCAGAACCCGCTTGCGTTGTAGGCGTTCTGCGTTTCACAGTTCAGGTCAACATAGCTGTCAAAAGAATAAATGACCACCGAGTAGTCTCCGATGGTCAGCGTCCCTTCACCCGTCCCGTAGACACGGATAAGGGGCTGTGCGTGGAAGGCGTAAGGGTTCTCCAGCACGGTTCCGGATTCAGCCAGCAGAACGCTTTCCTGCCCGGCCTCGCTCCATCTCTGGGGCTTGCAGTTGAAGACCAATTCCATCTCCGCCGCCTGCTGGCGGGTCACGTCAAAGGCCAGGGCGGAGGTACACACCGCCATGCGGAAGAAGTCCGGGTCGTAGGAATCCGTGAGTTTCTGATACCCTACCGGGGACAGCGGCCACGACTTGACTGCCGCCGTCTTGGCGGGGAGGCCGTTGAAGAAAAACGCCTTGTACTTGATGTCCACGTTCTGGAACCGCCGGAGGCCCGTTCGTGCGTTGTCTGTTATCAGGTCGCCGTTGAGACCGGGGATGGAGGTGGCGGTCACGTCCGGTGCGGGGGCGTCATAAACGCCGGGGCCGGAGAGATACAGCAGGAAGTCCCGGCTGGACGTGCCGTTGAAGGTCAGGTACTGCCGTCCCGATGTCCTCTTTGTGTTGTACCGTGAATCAGCCATAGTCAGTTCTCCCTGTCACTTGAACACCGCTGTATCTTCATCGAACATATCGCTGATTTTATCCGCCACCATCTTCGCCAGCGCGTTGTCGTCTTGGGCGTTGTACCCGTTGACCACGATGCTGATGCCGCCGAGGTTGGTGGTGTTCTGATTGTTGTTTGTGGTAGTTGTGCCGCCGCTGGCCAGCGCAAGTTCCGGCATCTGGAGGCTGGCGTCAGAAAGGTCCAGCGCATCTGTCACCATGCTGCTGATGGACTCAGCCACAGCCCTGGTCTCCTTCACTACATCGTCCATGCTGTTCCTGATGCCCTGAGACAGCAGTTCCATGAAGTCCGGCATATAAGTGTCGGCATCCGACAGGGGGCCTTCCTCCGGCAGAGAGAAGCCCAGGATGCTCTTGATTTTGTTGGCCACACCGGTGACCGCGCTGGCGAGCGCGGAGATTTTACTCTTGATGCCGCTGATAAGGTTCTGGATAATGTCCTTACCCCAGGAGGTAGCCAGCTTTTTGATGCGGTTGAAAGCGTTGCTGAAAGTGGTCTTAATAGAGGACAGGTTGCTGGACACTGTGGATTTCAGACTGGTCAGGGCGCTGGAGCAGGTGCTTTTGATGCTGCTTCAGGCAGAGGAGGTAACGCTCTTCACGCTGTTAAAAATCGAACTGGTGGTGCTTTTGATAGCATTCCACGCACTGGGCACATTGCTCTTGATGCTGTTCAGGATGGGCGACAGCAGCGACTTGATGGCGTTCCACACGCTGGAGATGGTAGACTTGGCGGCGTTGACTGCCGTTGTTATCGCCGAGGTGATGGTGTTCCACACACTGGAGAAGGTGGACTGTATCCCGTTCAGAAGCGGCGTCAGGAAGGAAACGACAGCGTTCCAAACAGAGGTTATCTTTTCCTTTACGGCAGTCATAGCCCGTTCGATGAGTATCTGCACCGCCTGGAAAATCGTCTCGAACAGGTAGCTGAAAGCGGTCACTAAAGGCTCGATGACCGAGTATACAGAATTCCACACATTGATGATGGTGTTATAAACGGAAGTCCAGACTGTGGAGACCACGTTGTAGATGCTGTTGAAAACAGTGGTGAAGAAGGTGCTGATGGCTGTCCAGACGGTCGTTGCGGTGGTCTGTATCCCGGTCATAATGCCTGTGAAAAACGAGATGATGTTCGTCCACAGCCCTGTGAAAAAGGTGCTGATACCAGTCCATACTTCGTTCCAGCTGGTGCCGAACCAGCCCAGCACCACGTCCGCGATGCCTTTCATCGTCTCCAGCGTGTTGGAGAACAGGATGGTGATGCCATTCCAAACGCCTGAAAAAATCTCTGTGACGCCCGTCCACGCCTGCTGCCAGTCGCCTGTGAAAACGCCGATAAAAAGGTCGAAAAGTCCCGTGACGACATCCAGGACTGTGGATAAAATTGTGGAGATTGTTGAAAATGCGTTCTCGAATAACGGCGCGAGAAGATTGCAAAATTCTATCCACACACCCTTGAGTACATCCAGCACGCCGCCCACACCCTCAAAGGTGATACCAAGGTCCGCGAGGCGCTCCCTGATGCCGTCCACAAAAGAGGATACCTTCGCAACAATGTCGTTCCAGATTTTAATGATGGCTGTACGGAATTGCTCATTGTTATCCCAGAGGGTTTTGAATGCCGCCACCAGCACGGCGATAACCGCGACCACGGCGAGGATGGGCGCGGAGATGCCGGAGAGTGCTGTGGCCAGTTTTCCGGCCATACCTGTCCCGGTCTTGATGTGGTTGACCACCTTGAGAATGCTGACGCTGAGGGAGCTGAATCCCTGCATGGCTTTCCCCACGGTCGATATGGTCTTGCCTATCACAATGAGCAGAGGCCCAATGGCGGCCACCAGCAGACCGATCTTCACGATGGTCTCTTTCGTTCCCTCGTCCATGCTGTTCAGCTTATCTACAAAGCCCGCAGCATGCTGACGATGTTCTTGATGGCTGGCAGGAGTATCTCCCCGAAGGAGATGGCCAACTCCTGGAGTTGGGACATGAGGACGGTCAGCTGGCCGGAAAGGTTGTCCTGCATGGTTTCCGCCATCGTCTCGGCGGTGCCGGTGCAGTCGGAAAGACCGTCAGTGTACGCTTCAAAGCTGCCCGTGGTCTCGCCCAGGACGGTCATAAGCTCAGACTGGGCGGTCTTACCTGCCACTACATAGGCCAGGTTGGACTTCTGCTCGTCTGTCAGGCCAGCCCACACGTCCTGCATCCCGGAGAGAATGCTGGACAGGGACTTGACGTTGCCCTCCGAGTCGTAGACCTCCACGCCGTACTCCGCCAGCATATCCCGGCAGCCGGAAGTGTCGTTGCCCAAACGGGTCATAATGGAGGAAAGGGCGGTACCCGCTTCGCCGCCTTTGATACCAGCGTCAGCCATGACCATGAGGACCGCCGTAGTCTCGTCCAGACCGTAGCCCAGCTGCGTGGCGGTGGCGGCACAGTTCTTATACGCCTCGCCCAGTTGCTCCGTGCTGGTGTTACTGTTGCTCATGGCGTAAGCCATCTTATCCACCAGCGCACCGGAGTCAGCGGCGGTCAGGCCGAAGGCCGACAGGTAATCGGTCACGATGTCCGATGCCGTGGCAAGGTCCATCTCGGACGCTGCCGCCAGGTTCAGGACGCCGTCCAGACCGTCTATCATCTCATCCGCCGACCACCCGGCAAGGCCCATGTAGGACATGGCCTCGGCTGCTTCTGTGGCAGAGTACTTGGTGGTCTCTCCGGCTTGCCGCGCCTTTTCCTCCAGACGCTCCATGTCCCCCTCCAGGTCGGTGGAGGAGGACGAGATAAGCGCCTTGACCTTGCTCATGGCGGTCTCGAAGTTGGCGGTAGTTGTGACTGCGGCTGTTCCCAGAGCCACGACAGCGGCGGTGGCTCCCAGCAGCTTTTCACCCACACCGGAAATGGTGTCGCCCACCGACTCCAGCTTTTCGCCAGCCTCGCTGACCTTGACCAGCGCGGCATTGGATTCCGCCGCTTCGTCAGCCAGCCTTTGCAGTTCCTGTTCCGTGGCGATGATCTCCCGCTGGAGCGCGTCATATTGCTCCTGGGTGATGTCACCCTTCTGGAGCTGCTCGTTGGCCTGCTCGGCGGCGGTTTTCAGGGTGGTCAGCTTAGTCTGGGTGTCCGCAATGGCGGCAGTCAGCAGTTTCTGCTTTTGGGTCAGCAGGGTGGTGTTGGTGGGGGCCAGTTTCAGGAGCTTGTTCACGTCCTTCAGTTGGGACTGTGTGCTTTTGATTTGCGTGTTGACCGATTTCAGCGCAGTCTGCAGCTTCGTGGTATCTCCGCCAATTTCCACTGTGATACCGGCTATCCTGCTTGCCATTGCGTACCACCTCCTTATGAATCTTGTGTGAATTTGCTTGCGATTGCTTGCATTTATCTGGCGTTTCAGGTATAATAGAAAAAACGATAGGGGAGTTGATTCTTATGGCAAATACAACAGCGGTTTACGCGAGAATTGATACCAACCTGAAGGAGAGCGCGGAGGGCATTCTCTCTCAGCTGGGCATCTCGCCGTCCAGCGCCATTCAGATGTTCTACAGCCAGATCGTACTCAACGATGGAATCCCCTTTGATGTGCGCCTTCCGGCAAAGAAGCCGACAGCGATCGGCGCAATGACGAGGGAGCAGTTGGACGCGGAACTCGCTAAGGGCTTTGCGGACAGCAAGGCCGGGAGAACATACACTGCGGATGAAGTGGATGCGGAACTGCGCGAGAGGTACGGTTTATGAGCAAAAAATACAAGGTCGTCTATTCCTCGGCGGCATTAGACGACCTTGACGCCATTTATTCCTACATTGCTCATGGACTGAAAGAGCGAACGACTGCACGCAATCAGGTGAACCGCATTCGAAAAGAAATTCGTTCCCTGGATGTATTTCCCGGACGGCACGCAAAAGTCGACTGGGAACCATGGGCATCCGCCGGAATGCACAAAGTCCCTGTAAATAACTTCGTTGTTTATTACCTCGTGGATTCAAAATCAATGCTGGTAACCATAATCCGTATTTTTTATGGCGGCAGAGATGTCGCAGGAATCATCAATTCAAATAGCAGGGCATGAGAAAAGCGGCTTTTTACGGCCGCTTTTCTTGTTAGAATTTATCCATCTGCTTCTGAGTGGCCGCCTGCGGGTAGTCATACCCATCGTTGTGGCTCTCCGCGAACATATCATTGACCAGACCGATGGTCAGCAGGTCCAGGTCGCGGATGGAGATTCCCAGTTGGACACACCGCAGCAGGAACAGCGGGGTAGTCATTTCCCGGCTGCTGCGGTTAAGTTTTTTTTACGCTCCACCTCAGTCTGCAGGTTATCCGCCCACAGGTCGAGAATTTCCGGCAGCGCCGTGTAGATGGAGAAGGTGCCGAACTCCTCCAGCCACTCGTCCGGTGAGTCGGGGACGCCCTTGGGGTCAGCGTGCTTGGCGAAGGTGTAGGCCACGTTTTCGAACATGGTCAGCACTTCCGGGTCCAGGCTGGAGGCATCCGCATCGCTCCCCTGGGTCGCGGCGGAGAGGCCGTTCATGTCCTGAAGGATGTCCCGCCCGAACTTCATGCGGTAGATACGGGGGATGACGGCGCTGGCTTTCAGCCGCACCTCCTGCCCATCGATCTCAATGATTTTTGTCACAGCCATTTTGCGCACCCATATTCCTCCTGGGAGCGGGGTACGAACGAGTGTCACAACCGAATGCTTCGGCGGTTCATTCCAAAGGGCAAGAGCATTGCAGACTACAGCGATGAGGACATCCAGTTCTTTGCTGACCGCATCAACGCTCTGCCGAGAAAAATCCTGGGCTATCAAACACCGGAGGAACTGTTCGAGCAAGAACTGGATCGTATTTACGCCACCTGAACAGCCGCCCGTTTGGGTTTCTCTCCGGTCGGGCTGCGCCCTCCCTCCGTGAAACCCAAACGCATCTGCCAACGAACATCACTGAAAAACTATTGCAACTTGCTATTGCAATTTGGGAAAGATTCTAAGTTGAGTAATCATTCATCAAAAATCAAAACGACCCGTTTCCATACTTCTTTTCCCTCATGAGTCTTTGTTCCTCAAGCTTAGCACGCGCTTCCAGTTCTGTATGGTTAAAATGCGTCCCTTCTGCAACAACATTTCCTTCCTTATCAAAAACGTATCCATAGACTTGGGCAAATAAGCGATTTGTATAAATCAAATAGTTTATTGCATTTGACACAACCATCTCGTTGATATTTAATTCCTTGGCAACAAGTTTATGCATACCATATGCCCACGGCTGTGGGGGAAGCTTTGCAAGGACATTGTTGAGAATATCCTCGTTCAGTAAGTTAGCCGTTAAGATCATGTTGCTTGGCCAAAGTTTTCGATTAGCAACACGTATTGCTTGAATCGCTGAAATGTTGTACTTATCCACCATGTATGAGAAGCACGAAGTGTAGAATGTTGCTGACAATTTTTTTGATGCATTAAAGCAATTAGGATCAACCTCTTTCATATCATTAATTGTTTGCTGTACCGCTTTTTTAGAAAAACTGCTCATGTCAAAATTGATTAAATGCTTTTCATTTATAGCGAAAGATCCTACAATCCGAGCTACAGTTAAGAAAAGAATAATTTGTCTGTAATTTTTTAGGAAGCGCGTTGGTTTCGAACCAGAATAAGGCTTTAACTCTGTCAAAATTTTATCTGTTTTCTTCAGCAATGTAGCAATTGGAATCCAAACATTTAAATCTGTTGTAGGGGAAAATACCTGTGAATATTTAAAGTCGTCACGCATAAAACGCTGTTTTAATGATGTAGCAATATACGGATTTTTGTACATCAAACATATATAACCAGAAGCAAGCTGAAGCGGCGAAATTATAGCGTTTTCCGGAATGCCTTGGTTTCGGTAAAAGTTGGTGCGCCGCTCATAGTATATACCTTTGGTTTTTAGTATGTCTTCAATATCTTGCTGCACTTTATCTGTGGCACGTAGTGCAGTAACATTTACATTTGTCTGATTATTTGTAGCATAGATAATTTCTTTGCTTGTATTTGAGTCATTGGAAATTAGTATTTTCACCAAGACAGAACGGTTCTCGTTTTGCAAGGAATGATCACAATAATAGTTATATATAGATTCAGACGTTTGAAGCCCATTCACGATTTGAACATTTTGAACAGAAATAGAATTCCCAACGATATGGGCCTGTGTCCCAATGATAGTGATTCCATTATTCAGCCACCAAAAATTCGGTCCAGACGTAGAACCAAGTGTTTTGAGAATATCGGAATTAACGGGATTTAACCCCAAGTAATCCCTCACATTAGCATCAAATAGCCTCCGATTTAGTTTCTTGTCTGAATCAGTAATAAATTTAAAATAATTTTCGAGCTTTGCAAGAATAATATACTGGCCATCTTGAGTTATGCATTGGTCATATATTAAATCTAATGAGTTTTTTACATTCTCGCGATATTTTGCAAGGAGCCTTCTGTTTCCCCAAAAAGTGAACGTTGCAGTGCACTCGCTAAAAAAGTCCTGGCAAATTGTTACTGCTTGATCTGCTTTGGATT
>JAJQBR010000106.1 GCA_021203185.1 Clostridiales bacterium | reverse complement strand
GAGACGCTGGGCCTGCCCCTGCTCCGGGGTCAGCTGCCCCAGCGGGGTGATCCTGCCCGCTGGGAGCGAAAGGGGCTTCGCTTTTTCCAACGGGCAGGGGTGCGCTGCCTGCTGAATGGGCCGGAAAACGCCGCCCTCCCTCTGGCAGAGACGGGGGTTCTCTACCGGCGCAAGGCGGCGGACATCGCCCTTCTGGAGCTGGCGCGGCGGGGTGTACCGCCTGGAGAGGCGGTGGTGGGCCTCTGGGCCAGCCGCACCAGCCGGGAACTGGAAGCCGCCTGCCGCGCCCTGGCGGGGCGGGTGAGGGCGCTGGCACTGGAGCTGCCGGAACGAGAAAATCTGTCCTGGGAGCTGCAACAGGACTACGGCATCCCCGTGTTCCGGGGCGAGGGGGCGATTACCCTCTGCTTCACCCCGGCCCCGCCGCAGGGAGGGCCGCAGGCCCGGAAGTGCCGCTCGATGGCGGGGGAGAACCGCCTGCTGCTGGGGGTGGCGCGGCCCAACGTGCCAGGAATCGCCTTCTCCGCGCCGGGGGTGGAGATCCCTCCCGGCTGCCCGGTGACACCGCTGCTGGCTCTGTTGGGGGAGACGGGGCGTCTGGGCTGGGAACAAATTCAAGTCCAGTTTTCACAAGGCGGAGAGCTATGAGAAGCAGTTTTTTGGCAGCGTCGCCCTCTTTCCCGTTGCATTTTGCGCCGGGAACGGCTATAATTAACCTGTATTGTTGTATCGAGAACGAAAATTTGAGGATAGAGGTGTCCCCTTGTACCTGAAAGCGCTGGAAATACAGGGCTTTAAGTCCTTCCCCGACAAAACTGTGCTGACCTTTGGCGAAGCCATCACTGCCATCGTGGGTCCCAACGGCAGTGGAAAATCGAATATTGCAGACGCCATCCGCTGGGTACTGGGGGAGCAGTCCACCCGAACCCTCCGGGGCGGCAGGATGGAGGACGTGATTTTTGGCGGCACCGCCCGGCGGAAACAGCTGGGCTACGCGGAAGTCTCCCTGATTCTGGACAACAGCGACGGCAGCTTTCCCATGGAGGAGAGCGAGGTCATGGTCACCCGCCGGTACTACCGCTCCGGCGAGGGGGAGTACTTCCTGAACCGCAGCTCCTGCCGCCTGCGGGACGTGAACGACCTGTTTATGGACACAGGCATGGGCCGGGAGGGGTACTCCATCATCGGGCAGGGCAAAATCGACGAAATTCTCTCCACCCGCAGCGGCGAGCGGCGGGCGGTGTTCGAGGAGGCGGCGGGAATCTCCCGCTACCGTCACCGGAAGGAGGACGCCGAGCGCAAGCTGGAGCGCACCCAGGACAATCTGCTCCGCATCGGGGACAAAATCGCCGAGCTGGAATTGCAGCTGGAGCCGCTGGAGAAACAGGCGGAAAAGGCGAAGCAGTACCTCGCCATCCGGGACCGCCTGAAGGGGCTGGAAATTTCCCTGTGGATGGATAACCTGGACCAGCTCCGTCAGCAGAGCCGCAAACTCCAGTCCGACTGCGAAGCCGCCGCCCGCCAGCGGGACGAGGCCGCCGCCGCGCAGGAAAAGCTCTATGCCCGGGCGGAGGAACTTGCCGCCCAAATGCGGCAGCAGGACGTGGAGGCCGACCGCATTCGGGGCCAAATCGCAGAGTTGGAGAGCCAGACCAACAGCCAGGAATCGGAAATCGCCGTCCTCAAGGCCCAGGTACGCAGCAACGAGGAAAACGCCCAGCGGCTCCAACTGGAATTGGAGCAGCAGGCGGGGCGCGCCGGTTCCATCGCCGCTCAAATCCAGCAGCGGCAGCAACGTTTGGACGAAATCGAAGCCCGTCAACAGGAGGTACAGGAGGCCCTGTCCCAGCGGGAGCAGGAGTCTGTCGCCAACCAGCAGCAGTCCAGCCAGCTGGCCGAGCAGATTTACCGCTTGCAGGAGCAGGAGGCCATTCAGAACGCCTCCGCCGCCGACGCAAAGGCCCTGCTCTCCGCTCTGGCCGCCTCTGAGCAGGAGCTGTTGGACCGGGAGACCAGCTTACAGGGGCAGATTCAGGAAAACGACGACCTGCTGAAACAGACCCAGCAGGAGGCCGAGGAGCGAAAAAAGCGCCGGGACGACCTGCGGGAACAGTCTGAGGGACTGCAAAATGTGTTGAGCGGCTACCAGCTGCGGCTCCGCAGCCGCCAGCAGCGGCTGAAAGGGGCCGAGGACCAAGTCAACCGCCTGACCGTGGAGGAGGGCGGCCTGCGCAACCGGGTCAACCTGCTCTCCGAGATGGAGCGGATGTACGAGGGCTACTCCAAAGCCGTCAAGTCCGTCATGCAGGCGGTTCAGCGCCGCCAGCTCAGCGGGGTTCACGGGCCGGTGGCCAGCCTCATTCAGGCCCCGGAGCAGTACACCGTAGCCATTGAGATCGCCCTGGGCGGCGCCATGCAGAACCTGGTTGTCTCCACCGAGGAGGACGGCAAGGCCGCCATTCAATACCTGAAACGCCGGGATGCGGGCCGGGCTACCTTCCTGCCCCTCTCCGCCGTGCGGCCCAACGCCCTCCGGGATCAGGGGGTGGAGCGCTGCCCCGGCTTTGTGGGGGTAGCCAGTGAGCTGGTCACCCGTCAGGATACTTACCGGGACGTCGCCGCCAACCTGCTGGGCCGGGTGGTGGTCGTGGAGGACATGGACGCCGCCATTGCCATGGCCCGGCGGTATCGCTATCATTTTAAAATCGTCACCCTGGACGGCCAGGTCTTAAACCCCGGCGGCAGCATGACCGGCGGCAGCGCCAGCCGCAGCGCGGGTATCCTCTCCCGGGCCAGGGAATTGGAACGGCTGGAAGCCCAGCAAGCCCAGCTGCAAAGCAACTTGGACAAGGCCCGGAAGGATCGGGACAACTGCCAGCGGGAGGTCAACAGCGCCAACTACGAGCTGGAGGTGGCCCAGCGGCAGCAGCAGGATCTGGACAGCCAAATCAGAATAGCCGACACTGAGATTTTGCAGAGCGACCTGCGCCTTTCCACCCTCCGGGACAACCGTCAGCGGTGGAAGGGTGAACTGGATGCAATCGCCCAGCGCACCGCCCAGATTGAGGCCGACACCAACGAGGCCCAGGAGCGCATCGCCCAGCTGGAGGGCGAGGCCGCCGCCCTCCGCGCCCAGAGCGAGGCCAAAGCCAAAGGGCGGGAGGACTACCGGAAGAAATCCGAGGAACTGGCTCAGGCCACTGCCGCCCTCCACGTGGAGGAAGCCGCCTTGGAGGGCGAGTCCGCTGCGGCGCAAAAGGCGCTGGAGGAATTGCAATCGCTGGAGAAGGACATCACTGGGGACCGGGACAGCCGTCTGCGGCAAATCGAGGACTGCGAGAGCCGGGGAACCGAACTGCTGGAGCGCATCCGCCAGCGGGAGGACCAGCTCTCTGCCCTCCAGAGCCGGAAAACCGGCCTGAATGACCGCTTGACCCAGATGACCGCCAGCCGTCTGACCCAGGAAAAACAGCGGGTGGAGGCGGACAAGGCCGCCCGGGACAAAAACGCCGAGCTGCTGAACATGGAGCGGGAATGCGCCGCTTTGGAGCAGAAGCGCTCCGGCGCGGCCATGGAGGAAAAACAGCTGCTGGACAAGCTGTGGGAAAACTACGAGCTGACCTACGACAGCGCCCAGTCCCAGCGGCAGGAGCTGGAGTCCCCCGCCCGGGCCGCCCGGCAAATCGCCGAGGGCAAGCGGCAAATCAGCGCCCTGGGGACGGTGAACGTGGGGGCCATCGAGGAATATCGCCGCATCCGGGAGCGGTACGATTACCTGACCGGTCAGCGGGACGACGTGGAGAAGTCTAAGACGGAGTTGGAAACCATCATCGGGGACATCACCGGGGAGATGGCGAACATCTTCCAGACCCAGTTTGACCGCATTAACGGGGCCTTTACCCAGACTTTCCAAGAGTTGTTCGGCGGCGGCACCGCCCACCTGGAGCTGGAGGACCCGGCGGACATCCTGAACTGCGGCATTGAAATCAAGGCTCAGCCCCCCGGCAAGGCCCTGAAAACCCTGACCCTGCTCTCCGGCGGGGAGCGGGCGTTTGTGGCCATCGCTTTGTACTTCGCCTTTTTAAAGGTGCGGCCCACTCCCTTTGTGGTCATGGACGAAATCGAAGCCGCGTTGGACGACAACAACGTGGTGCGTTTCGCCAACTATATGCGGGGCATGAGCGACAAGACCCAGTTCATCGTTATCACCCATCGGCGGGGAACCATGGAGGAAGCCGACATTCTCTACGGCGTCACCATGCAGGAGCGGGGGGTGTCCCGGATGCTGTCGCTGGATCTGAACGAGGCGGAAAAGGCCATTAAAAGCTCTTAGCTTTTAGCTGTTAGCTATTAGCTATGTGCCTGCAAAACTAAGAGCTAACAGCTAACGGCTAATAGCTCATTTAATACATGGGATACAATAGAAAAAGAGAACAAAACGGAGGCGACAGCAATGGGATTTTTCGATAAAATCAAGAAAATCGGCATTTTCAGCGGGTTCAGCCAGCTGACCGACGAATTCTATGACGAACTGGAGGAGAGCCTGATTCTCTCCGACATGGGCATGGACACCACCCTCAAGGCGGTGGACGAGCTGAAAAAGCGGGTGAAGGAGCAGAAGGTCAAGGAGGTGGCCCAGGCCAGGGAAATTATGAAGGATATCCTGGTGGAGATGCTGGACCAGGGGACCACCCGTCTGCGCATTTACACCCGGCCCTCCATTGTGCTGTTCATCGGGGTCAACGGCGTGGGCAAGACCACCACCATCGGCAAAATTGGCGCCAGCCTGAAGGCCGAGGGCAAGACCGTCCTCTTTTCGGCGGCGGACACCTTCCGGGCGGCGGCCTCCGAGCAGCTGACCATCTGGGCGGACCGCTGCGGCGTCCCCATCGTCAAACAGGGGGAGGGGGCCGACCCCGCCGCCGTGGTGTTCGACTCCATCAACGCCGCCCGCGCCAGGAAAATCAACGTGGTGCTGGTGGATACCGCCGGACGGCTCCACAACAAACAAAACCTGATGAACGAGCTGAACAAAATCAGCCGGGTCATTCAGCGAGAGTGTCCCTACGCCTGCAAGGAAGTCCTGCTGGTGCTGGACGCCACCACCGGCCAAAACGGGCTGACCCAGGCCAAGCAGTTTAAGGAAACCTGCGGCGTGACGGGCATTGTGCTGACCAAGCTGGACGGCACTGCCAAAGGCGGCATCGCCATCGCCATCGCCCAGGAGCTGAAGGTGCCGGTGAAGTTCGCCGGGGTAGGGGAGGGCATCGACGATTTGAAGCCCTTCGATGCACGGGAGTTTGTGGACGCGCTCATTTAATGAGCTATTAGCCATTAGCTGTTAGCTGTTAGTGGCGTGGTGCTGGCGGGAGGCTTGTTGAAAGCTGTCGAGCGAGGCACGGATTCCACCGAAACCTATTTTCTGCCCTTGCAGACTGAGGCTGTTTCAAGGGACAACCGTAAAGTGAGCAGTTTTTGACTAATAGCTAATAGCTAACAGCTAACAGCTTCCTTCCATTGCAAATTGAAAACAAGGAGGCCAACCAATGAACAGACGGGATGGACGGGCGGCGGATGCGCTGCGCCCGGTGGAAATCACCCCCAATGTCAACGCCTTTGCGGAGGGGAGCTGTCTCATCCGCTGCGGCGAGACGGTTGTGTATATCACCGCCTCGGTAGAGGATCGCATACCGCCCCATGTGGCGGAAGGCTGCGGCTGGCTGACAGCGGAGTACTCCATGCTCCCACGGGCCAACCGAACCCGCAGCCGCCGGGACGTGAGCAAATTGAAGCTCAGTGGCCGCAGCGCGGAAATTCAGCGGCTCATTGGCCGCAGCCTCCGGGCGGCGGTGGACCTCTCCAGGCTGGGCGAGCGCACCATCACCATCGACTGCGACGTGCTACAGGGGGACGGCGGCACCCGCACCGCTTCCATCACCGGCGGGTTTGTGGCCCTGGCGCTGGCCTGCCGGAAGCTGCTGGCAGAGGGGAATTACAGAATTGATTGCATTGCAGAACCGGGTTTTAGGGGGATAACGGGATGAAATTCGTCTTAGCAAGCCACAATGAAAGCAAATTGAAGGAGCTGCGGGAGATTTTGGACGCTCTGGGGGTGGAGATCGTTCTCCAGTCCGACCTGGGACTGGGTCTGGAGCCGGAGGAGATCGGCGAGACCTTCGAGGAGAACTCTCTCATCAAAGCCAAAGCTGTCATGGAGGCCAGCGGCCTCCCCGCCATCGCCGACGACTCTGGCCTCTGCGTGGACAAGCTGGGGGGCGGTCCGGGGGTCTACTCCGCCCGGTACGGCGGCCCCGGCCTGACCGACCCGCAAAAGTGCCAGCTGATTTTACAGGCCATGCAGGGCCAATTCCCCCGGACGTGCAGATTCGTCTGCGTTGTCACCTGCTGCTTTCCCGATGGGAAGGTCCTGATGGCCCGGGGGGAGTGTCCGGGAACGGTGGCTTTCACGCCGATGGGAACAGATGGCTTCGGTTACGACCCCATCTTCTTTGTCCCGAAACTGAAAAAGACCTTCGCCCAGTTGAGCGCGGAGGAAAAAAACGCCATCTCCCACCGGGGCAACGCGCTGCGGGCCTTCGCCGGGGAGTTGGAGGCGTATTTGAAGGAGAACGTGTAACTTTATGGAACTGACGAGCAAACAGCGCGCCCAGCTGCGCGGCATGGCCAACGGCCTGGAGACGGTGCTGACCATCGGCAAGGACGACATCAGCGAAAACCTGGTCAAACAGGCCGACGACGCCCTGGAAGCGCGGGAACTCATTAAATGTAAGGTGCTGGAGAGCAGCACCCTCTCCGCAAAGGAAGCCTGCGATGAGCTGGCCAGACGCACCCGCTCCGAGCCGGTGCAGGTCATCGGCGGCAAGTTCGTCCTCTATCGCCACAGCCACAAGCTGGGGGAGAAGTGTATCAACCTGGTGCAGCCCAAACAGCGGAAAACCGCCGGGCGGAAGTACGAAAGGAACTGACCTATGGACTATCCAAAAAACTGGGAAAAGGAAGTATCTTCCTGGATAAACGACGACGACACCTACGGCGACGTGGTTATCACCCGTGACGAGGGCGGCTCAACCGTCCATAAGGTGAAGAAAATCGACTGGCTGGCCACCCTGGGGGCCAACTGGCGGAGTGTGCTGGCGGCTGTGGCGGCAGTGGTCGCGGTGGTGAGCGTGCTGGCGCTGGTGGTGAAGGCGTGCCGAAGCAAGTGAAAATCGGCATCTACGGCGGCACCTTCAACCCGCCCCACCTGGGGCATATGGCGGCGGCCAGGGACGTGTCCGCCGCCCTGGGGCTGGACAAGCTGCTGCTGGTCCCTGACAGGATGCCGCCCCACAAGGAGCTGCCCGCCGGTTCCGCCTCGCCGGACCAGCGGCTGGAGATGACCCGCATCGCCGCCGACCGGCTCTCCGGCGGATCCACGAAAGTCGCAGCCTCCGATGTAGAGCTGCACCGCACCGGGCGGAGCTACACCGCCGACACCCTGACCCAGCTGCGGGAGCAGTACCCGGAGGACGAGCTGTGGCTGCTGATGGGGACGGATATGTTCCTGACCCTCCACACCTGGTATCGGCCTGACCTCATCTGCCAAAAGGCCCACATTGCCGCCTTTGGCCGGGCGGCGGGGGACGAGGCCCGGTTCGCGGCGCAAAAGGCTCGCTTGGAGCGGGATTATGGGGCCACGGTGCAAATCATCCCCCTCCCCGGCCTGGTGGAGGTGTCCTCCACACAGCTGCGGCAGGAGCTGGCCCAGAGGGGTGGACGAAACCTGCTGGACGAGAGTGTTTACGGGTACATTCTCCGGCAGGGGCTGTACGGCGCAAAGAAGGACCTGACCCGCCTTTCCCTGGAGGATCTGCGGGCGGCGTCCTACTCCATGGTGAAGGCCAAACGCCTGCCCCACATCCGGGGTACCGAGGAGGAGGCCGCGCTGCTGGCCCGGCGCTGGGGCGCGGACGAGACGGCGGCGCGGAAAGCCGCCATCCTCCACGACTGCACAAAATACTGGAATCTTGAAGAACAGTTGCAATATTGTGAAAAATGTGGTATCCTATTAGACCAGGTCGAGCGGGAGACGCTGTCCCTGCTCCACGCCAAAAGCGGCGCGGAGGTGGCCCGGCGGGTGTTCGGGATGCCGGAGGAGATTTGCAGCGCCATCTGCTGGCACACCACCGGCAAGGCGGACATGACCCTGCTGGAAAAAATCCTCTACATCGCCGACTACGCAGAACCCAGCCGCACCTACGACTGGTGCCGGGAACTGCGGGAGCTGGTGTTGGAGGATTTGGACAAGGCCGTCCTCTACGGGCTGAACATCACCGTAAACCACACCCGGAAGAAGGGACAGACCATTCACTATCGAACGCTGGAGGCGAGAGAGTACCTTCTGGCCCAGCGGTAAGTGATTGCCTGTAAGCAACCGTTTTATTTGCTCATAAGAAAAATGAAACGCCTGTTTTAAATTGCTGAGCGCAGGGCCAACACCAACACAAACCCCTCCGTCACGGCTTACGCCGTGCCACCTCCCCTTTCAGGGCAGGGAGCGTAGAGGAAGTGCCGCTTGACGGCGGAGGCAAGAGGTGTGGTCAGTTATCGATAAGTTCAGTATAAAGGGATACCCCATACAGCATTTATACGTTAAAGGAGAAACACAGCATGGCAGAAGCCTTAGAGTTGACCGCCGCCATTGTCAACGCCATTGACAAAAAACGCGGCATGAACATTGAGGTGCTACACACCACCGATGTGACCACCCTGGCCGACTACTTTGTTATGGCCACCGCCGCCTCCACCACCCAGCTGCGCACCCTGTCCGACGCGACGGAGGAGGCCGCAGAGAAGTTGGGCGAGACCCCCTACAGCGTGGAGGGGGAGCGGGAGAGCGGCTGGCGGGTGCTGGATTTCAGTACCGTCATCGTCCACCTGTTCCTGCCGGAGCAGCGGGACTTCTACAGCTTGGAGCGGCTGTGGCAGGACGCGGAAACGGTGGACATCACCCCCTTCCTGGCGAAGCCGGAGGAATAAGCAGCGTAGAGTGTCCCCTTTTGCGCTGCCGATTTACAGCTGTTTCCCCTCTCAGAACAGACGCGGCTTAATGTGCAATTAGCAATGAGCGATTAGCAATGCCTGGATTTGCAGCCATGTTCGCTACAGGGAGGTTACAGGAAAACGGCCTCATCCCCTCGCCGTAAGGCGACAGTGGAGCCTCTGATTTCCCATAATTGCACATTGCACATTGCTAATTGCTAATTTCCCCTCGTCAGAGCGAAAGTGAGAACCTTCCCCAATAATCCGCCCGAAAGGGTTTGTTGAGTAATTTCAGAGAAAAGAGTGATTGTGTTGAAATACGATTTCACCGCCATTGAAAGGAAATGGCAGAAGAAGTGGCAGGACGCCAAGTCGTTCCAGGCCGTCACCGGCGACACCACCCGGCCCAAGTGGTACGGTCTGGTGGAGTTCCCCTACCCCTCCGGGGCGGGACTGCACGTAGGCCATCCCCGGCCCTACACCGCCATGGACGTGGTGGCCCGGAAAAAGCGTATGGACGGCTACAACGTCCTGTTCCCCATCGGGTACGACGCTTTCGGCCTGCCCACCGAAAACTACGCCATCAAGAACCACGTACACCCGGCGGACATCACCCAGAAAAACATCGAGAACTTCACCCGCCAGCTCCATATGCTGGGCTACTCCTTCGACTGGGACCGCCTCATCGACACCACCGACCCCAAGTATTACAAGTGGACCCAGTGGATTTTCCTCCAGCTGTTCAAACACGGCCTGGCCTATAAGACTACCATGCCTGTGAACTGGTGTACCTCCTGCAAGTGCGTCCTCGCCAACGAGGAGGTCGTGGAGGGCGTCTGCGAACGGTGCGGCTCCCCGGTGGTCCGCAAGGAAAAGAGCCAGTGGATGCTGAAAATCACCGCCTACGCCCAGAAGCTCATCGACGGTCTGGACGACGTGGACTATATTGAGCGGGTCAAAATCCAGCAGAAGAACTGGATTGGCCGCTCCACCGGCGCGGAGGTCAACTTCGGCACCACTGAGGGGGATGTCCTCACCGTCTACACCACCCGCTGTGATACCCTGTTTGGCGCGACCTACATGGTCATCGCCCCGGAACACGCCTATGTGACCAAGTGGAAGGACAAGCTGACCAACTACGACGAGGTGGAAGCCTATGTGAAGAAGGCCGCCTCCAAGTCCGACTTTGAGCGCACCGAGCTTGCAAAGGACAAAACCGGCGTCAAGCTGGAGGGCGTCCGGGCCATCAACCCTGTCAACAACGAGGAGATACCTATCTTTATCTCCGACTACGTGCTGGCTACCTACGGCACCGGTGCGATTATGGCCGTGCCGGCCCACGACACCCGCGACTTCGAGTTTGCCCAGGTCTTTGACCTGCCCATCATTCAGGTGGTCGCCAGCAGCGACGGCGCGCTTGTGGATCTGAGCAAAGAGGCATTCACCGATGTAGCCACCGGCGTGATGGTCAACTCCGGCTTCATCACCGGTATGACGGTGGAAGAGGCCAAGGAAGCCATGATCAACTTCCTGGAGGAGAACCACATCGGCCACGCCCAGGTGAACTACAAGCTGCGGGACTGGGTGTTCTCCCGCCAGCGGTACTGGGGCGAACCCATCCCCATCGTCAACTGCCCCAAGTGCGGCTATGTGGCTCTGCCGGAGGATCAGCTGCCCCTGCTGCTGCCGGAAGTGGAGAGTTATGAAACCACCGACGACGGCGAGTCCCCCCTCTCTGCCATGACCGACTGGGTCAACACCACCTGCCCCTGCTGCGGCGGCCCCGCCCAGCGGGAGACTGACACCATGCCCCAGTGGGCGGGATCCAGCTGGTACTTCCTGCGGTATGAGGATCCCCACTGTGACACCGCCCTGGCTTCCAAGGAGGCCCTGGACTACTGGGGCCAGGTGGACTGGTACAACGGCGGCATGGAACACACCACCCTCCATCTGCTCTACAGCCGGTTCTGGAACAATTTCCTCTACGATATCGGGGTTATCCCCTACGCGGAGCCTTACGCCAAGCGCACCAGCCACGGCATGATTTTGGGCAAGAATCCCCATTATGTGGGCAACTTCGAGACCCAGGAGGAAAAGGACGCCATGCTGGAGAAGTACGGCAGTCAGGCCCTCCGCCCCTCCGTCAAGATGTCCAAGAGCCTGGGCAACGTAGTCAACCCCGACGATGTCATAAAGGAATACGGCGCAGACACCATGCGGCTGTATATCATGTTCATCGGCGACTTTGAAAAGACTGCCACCTGGTCCGATGAGGCGGTGCGGGGCTGCAAGCGGTTCCTGGACCGTGTGTGGAACCTCCAGGACAAGTGCAGCGACAGCCTGGACTACTCCCAGGCCAACGTGGCGGCCATCCACAAGGCCATCAAGAAGGTCAACGAGGTCATCGAGGCCATGAAGTTCAACACCGCCATCGCCACCATGATGGCCCTGACCAACGACTTCTACGCCAACGGCTGCACCAAGGGCGACTTGAAGGCCCTGCTGTTGCTGCTGTCCCCCATCGCCCCCCATATCTGCGAGGAAATGTGGGAGAACCTGGGCTTTGCCGACAGCGGCATGATCTGCAAGCAGCCCTGGCCGGAGTATGACGAGAGCAAGACCGTCGCCGCTACGGTGCAGCTGGCGGTGCAGGTGGCGGGCAAGGTCCGCGCCAACATCGTGGTACCCACCGATGCCGACGACGAGGCCGTGGTGGCCGCCGCGCTGGCCGACGCGAAAATCCAGCGCCAGGCCGAGGGCAAGAAGCTGGTGCGGAAGATCGTCGTGCGGGACAAGAAGTCCAAAGCGGTGAAGATCGTCAACCTGATTTTCAAGTAATTATAAGTTCTACAGAACAGAGGAGCGTTGCAGGATACGAAGCCTGCAACGCTCCTTATGTTATCGAGTGGGGAAAACAGGGAGCCTCTGTAGGATTATCTCCGTGTGCCACAGATAAAAAGGTTCTATGTCAAGAGTTGGGGTAGAGAAAAATAACACGGAATAATAGTG
>JAJQBR010000049.1 GCA_021203185.1 Clostridiales bacterium | reverse complement strand
CAATTACATCCTGTCGAAAACCAGTGCCACGACAACCGGCAGCATCACCGCCAAGGCAATCGGCACAGGCGACTTTGATGTGGACACGGAGGACGAAACCTACACCGGCTCCGCCATCACCAAGACCATCACCAGCAGCCTGACCGAGGGAACGGATTACACCGTGTCCTATTCGGAGAACGTCAATGCCGGGACGGCCACTATCACCATCACGGGCAACGGAAATTACAGCGACGAACTGACCTACACCTTTACCATCAACAAGGCCGACCAGACCCTTGTCCCGGAAAGCTATTCCGTGACGAAAACTTATGGCGACGCGGACTTTGTGAACGGGGTCACCGGCGCGATGACTACGCTCTACTACACCAGTTGGGAAACCGATGTCGCCACGGTGGCTTCTGACGGCGCCGTGACCATCGTCGGTGTGGGTACGACGAACATCGCCGTTTTCGCGTTCGGAGATTCCAACTACAACGGTGATTCCTTTATCTACACGTTGACGGTGGAGCAGGCGACGCCAGTGGTATCTCTGACCGGCGTGGAGTCCAAGACCTACGACGGAACGGCGGTTTCTGACCCGACGGTCAGCGTCACGCTGGTAAACGGGGATACCGATTACACGCAGACCATCACCTACTACGCCGTGGCGGACGACGGGACGGAAACGGAACTCACCGATGCGCCCTCTGCGGTGGGCAGCTACAAGGTGGTTGTCACTGTCGACGCGGGCAGCAACTACGTTGTCACCTCGACGGAGGCATATTTCTCCATCCAAGAGGCGGAGCAGAGCGTGACGATCGAGGGCTTCACCGATGTCATCTATGACGGCCAGCCCCACGAGGTAACGGTGACGGCAGATGCCGATGCCACAGTGACCGTCACGTATACGGACGCCAGCGGCAACACCGTGGCGGCCCCGGTGGATGTGGGAACCTATACCGCCCACGTCACCGTCACGATGGACAACTATGCCACATTCGAGCAGGACGTGGTGGTCAGCATTGTCCAGGCGGCGCAGGACATCTCCTACGACGCCACCTCCGTCACCAAAACCGAGGGTGACGACGCCTTCACCAACCCCCTGACGCAGACCACCGTGGTCGGGGAAATTACCTATACCAGCAGCGATGAGACCGTGGCCACCGTCGACGCAAACGGCCAGGTGACCATTGTGGGGGCGGGTACCGCCATCATCACGGCGACAGCCGCCGCCACCGACAACTACACCGAGGCCACCGCATCCTACACGCTGACCGTTGAGGCGGCGAAGGAAGATGAGACGGAGGAAGATGAGGCCGTCGAGGACGATGACAGCGACAGCAGCTCCAGCTCCAGCACATCCAGCGGCAGCTCCAGCAGCAAGTCGAGCAGCAGTTCCAGCACCAGTCCCAAGACTGGCGATGAGTCGAAGGTGGCCCTGTGGCTCACCCTGACGATTACGGCGGCCTTCGGCCTGCTTGCGACTGCAATCTACAGCAGAAAGAAAAACGATGAACAGTAAGGCTGAATCAGCCGGGTAAACGCGGAGAGCGCTGCAATGCAATGTTGCAGCGCTCTCTCAGTTCAGACCTGTTTTTCGTTTTGTATGGTTGGAATCACGATTTATGCAGCTGTGCCTGCAATTCCTGAAAGCTCTCCATGTCGCTTTGCAGGTTTTCGATGATGTCGTTGGCCGGTTCGTTGGGAGAGAGCAGGTTATCCAAATCGGCAAGGGATTTTGCATTACGGAATCTGCGGTGGGATAACAGAGCGCCCACAAGAAGCAGCAGGATTTATCGAAAATCTGACAGTAAGCACCAGAAACGACCGGCTCCGAATGTTTATCCAGAGCCGGTCGTTTTTCAATTCAAATCGGTTGCTTGCGTCGTCCTGTCAGGACGCCTCGTCAAACTGGCTGTTGTACAGCTCCGCATAGAAGCCGTTTTGTTTCAGCAGTTCCTCGTGGCTGCCCTGTTCCACAATGTCGCCGTCCCGCATGACAAGGATCAGGTCGGCGTTCTTGATGGTGGACAGCCGGTGGGCAATGACGAAGCTGGTACGGCCGCTGGTCAGCTGGTCCATGGCCTGCTGGGTCAAAATCTCCGTCCGGGTGTCCACGCTGGAGGTGGCCTCGTCCAAAATCAGCATGGGGCTGTTCTGAATCATGGCCCGGGCGATGGTCATTAGCTGCTTCTGTCCGGCGGAAATGGAGGTGTTGTCGGTCAAAACAGTGTCGTAGCCATGGGGCAGCGCCTGAATGAAGCTGTGGATGCCGCAGGCCTTGCAAGCCTGCACCATCTCCTCCTCCGTGGCGTCTTTGGTGTTGTAGAGCAGGTTTTCCCGCACCGTTCCCTCGAACAGCCAGGTGTCCTGCAACACCATGCCGAACTGTCTGTGGACGTTGCTCCGGTGGACGTTCTGGGTGGGAACGTCGTCGATGAGGATTTCGCCGTCCACCGGCTCAAAGAACCGCATCAGCAGGTTGACCATGGTGGTCTTGCCCGCACCGGTGGGGCCGACGATGGCCACCTTCTGGCCCGGCTGGACTTTGGCGCTGAAATCGTGGATGATTTCCTTCTCCGGCGCGTTGGGATAGGCGAACTTGACGTGGCGGAACTCCACAGCGCCCTGTACGTTGGAAATCTCCGCCAGCTTGCCGGATTCGTCCTCCATCTCCTCCTCCGCCAGGAACTCAAAGACCCGCTCAGAAGCTGCCGCGCAGGACTGCACCTGGGTCATGGCCTGGGAGATTTGGCGCAGGGGGGATTCAAACAGACGAGTGTAAATCAGGAAGGCGGTAATCACGCCGAAGGTGATGTTGCCGTTGATAATCAGCGCAGCGCCCACCACACAGACCGCCACATAGCCCAGGTTGCCGATGAAGGTCATCAGGGGCTGCATCAGACCGGACAGGAACTGGGAACGGAAGTTTGCGGTTTTGACGGCCTGATTCAGGGAGGAGAAGGTTCCTTTTACCTCGTCCTCTGCGTTCAGAATCCGAATGACATCGTGGCCTGCGTACATCTCCTCGATGTAGCCGTTCAGCCTGCCCAGGCTCTCCTGCCGGGCGGTGAAGTATTTTTGGGAGCGGCTCATAATGACCACCATCAGCACCAGGCCGATGAGCGTTGCGACGACTGTCGTGGACGCCATGATCCAGTTGGTGTAGTACATCATAATAAGGCAGCCAATGAACTGCGCCACCGCAGTGACCAGGTTGGACAGGCTGTTGGACATGGCCTGCCCAATCATGTCCACATCGTTGGTCATACGGGACAGCACATCGCCGGCGGCGTTGCCGGAGAAGTATTTCAGCGGCAGGCGGTTGACTTTGGTGTCAATGTCCCCGCGCAGCCGCTTTGCCGTCCACTGGGTCACGGTCTGCATGATAAAGTGCTGGGTAAAGCTGCAAACCGCGCTTGTCAGGTAGATGGCCAGCAGGAGCAGGGCCACGCCCCGGATCCCCGCCATGTCGATGCCCTCGTCCGCGTGGGCGGTCTGGTACTCCTCGCTGAGGGTGATGTTGGACAAAATCGACTGGGTCAGTTCGTCGTCTGTGTCGGTCAGATCCAGGCTGGACAGGTCAACGTCCGCCGGATCCGTACCCTCCGGCAGGTAGTCGTAAATGTTGAGTTCACCGCTGGCGATTTGGCTCTGGATGTCCTCCACCATCTCCTCTGAGGAGACGCCGCCGGACAGGCCGTCATAAATATAATCCGTCAGACGGCTGATTTGATTGGGGCCGATGATGGTAAAGACTGCGCCGACGGCGGCCAGCGCCAGCGCCAGGAGGATGATCGCCGCCTGGTTTCTGCAATAGGAAATCAGCTTGCCCAGTGCGCCGCGGGTATCCTTTGCCTTTTCACCGCCGCCTCCGCCCATTGGGCCGCGGCCCATGGGGCCTCTCCTCATAGGCGCGCGGGTTCTTGCTCTGTTGTTCGTTGCTTCTGGCATAGTCAAACGCCTCCTTATGCGTTCGCCGCAAGCTCTTCTGCGGAGAGCTGCGACAGGGCGATTTCCTGATAGACCGGGCAGTTCTTCATCAGCTCATCGTGGGTACCCACCCCCACGACGGCGCCGTCGTCCAGCACAATGATTTTATCCGCATTGCGGATGGTGCCAATGCGCTGCGCCACAATCAGGCAGGTCGTGTCGCTGTACTCCTGGGCGATGCGCTGCCGCAGGGCGCGGTCCGTCTTGTAGTCCAGCGCAGAGAAGGTGTCGTCCAAAATCAAGATTTCCGGCTTTCTGGCCAGCGCCCTGGCGATGGAGAGCCGCTGCTTCTGTCCGCCGGAGACGTTGGAGCCGCTCTGGGAGATCCAGCTGTCCAGCCCGTTGTCCATCTTGTGGACAAAGTCGGAGGCCTGGGCGATGTCCAGCGCTTCCTCCACGTCAGCCTCTGACAGCTCGCGGCCGCTGTCGCCAAAGGACACGTTGCCCTGCACTGTGTCGGAGAACAGCACGGCCTTCTGGGGGACATAGCCCACCTTCTGGTAGAGGGTGTCGAAGGTGTAGTTCTGAATCTCCTTGCCGTCCAGCAGGATTTTTCCGCCGGTGACATCGTAAAGCCGTGCGGCCAGCCCCACCAGGGTGGACTTGCCGGAGCCGGTGGCGCCGATAAAGGCGATGGTTTCGCCTTTCTTCGCCGTAAAGGAGATGTGTTTCAGGCAGTCCTCCGAAGCGTCGGGGTAGCGGAAGGACACATCCTGAAATTCAATACTGCCGCTGTCGGCCGAGGCGGTCTCTTCGCCTTCCAGCACCGAAATGTCGGAGTCGATGACCTCGTTGATACGTCTTGCGGAGACCTGCGCACGGGGCAGCATCATGAAGATCATCAGCAGCATGACGAAGGACATGATGACATACAGGGCGTAGGAGCTGAAAGAGACGACCTCGCCCAGCATCACCGAGCGGTCCGAGACGGAGACCATGATTTCAGTCAGCGTGCCGTTCAGTGGAATTTCAATGTTGTTGATGAGCCAGGCGCCTACATAGTAAATGCCAACGCTGACGCTGCTCTGGACGAACATCATAATGGGGGACAGGAACGCCATTCCTCTGCCGGTGAACAGCTGGGTCCGCATCAGGTTGTCGTTTGCCGTCTCGAATTTGTCCTCCTGGTACTTTTCCGCGTTGAAGGCCCGGACGACCCGGATTCCGTTGAGGTTTTCATCGGTCAGCCGGTTCACATCGTCGATTTGCCGCTGGACAATGCGGAACTTCGGAATCATAACGGCCAGCAGGACGGCCAGCGACACCACGACGATGGCGACCGCTGCGGCCACGACAGCGGAGAGCTGCCAGCTCTTGCCGACGATTTTAATGATGGCCCAAACAGCCATGATGGGCGCGCGGAGCATCATTTGAAGGCCCATGGCGATGATCATCTGAATCTGCGTGATGTCGTTGGTGGTACGGGTAATCAGGCTGGCGGTGGAGAACTGCTTGATTTCGCCGCAGCCCATCGCCGTCACTTTGTTGAACAGCTTGGCACGGACATCAAAAGAGAAGTCCGCCGCTATCATGGCCGCCAGGTATCCAACGACCACCGTCAGGAGGGCGCTGCACAGGGCGCAGCCCAGCATATACCCACCTGCAACGAAGTATTCCGACAGCTCTGTGACCTCACTGCTAATCAGCACAGTGATTTCCGCTGTGTAGTCCGGCAGACGCAAGTCGAAATACACCTGACCGCAGACCAGCAGCACACACAGCAGTGCCAGCCACCTGTCTTTGGTCTTCATATTACTGAAAATATGAATCATAGAAATTCCTCCTGTCGTTTTGTGGATGCGATGCTTGAATCGAATCAGATTCAGGGTGCGACATTTGTCGTGTTGTCACTCTACCACTTCCTCTGCTAATCGTCAAGTAACAATTCACAACATATGTCGCACGATCAAAGACCACATTCTGGAAGGGGCATGGGGTATTTTAGCACCTCCCGCCCATTCTGAAAGGCAGGCTGAAAAGGACATTACCAGTCACGCGACATCCGTTGCATTATCACTCTATCACATCTAGTGCTAATTATCAAGCAACAATCCGCGTCATGTGTCGCATTGTGCGTTTTTTCTGCTTGCTATTTTGCGACATTTGTTGTATAGTAAATTTATCAAAATGGATGGTATATATCTATCTGACTATCCCTTTGAATCAGCCGCGTTGTGAAAGCTGTTAGCCGTTAGCTGTTAGCTGTTAGTTTGGTGCTGCCAGTTTAAAGCAAACAGTTAAAAAGGAAGCTGAGAGCGAAACCACCCGTTTGTAAAGTCATACAAACGGTAAGCGCAGCACGTAATGCCAAGAACCACAAAGCTAATGGCTAAAAGCTAAGAGCTAATAGCTATAATGCTCATAAGGCTGAGTAAAAGGGATAACCAGTTATATCTACTTATGCAGATTATGAGGGAGGCTCCGTATCTATGAAAAAACAGCCGGAAATCACTGATGCAACAAGAGAATCCTTTGTCAATGCGTTTTTTGAACTGGCAAAGACGAAAAGCATCAACCGAATCACCATTCGGGAGATTACCACCCTGGCCGGATACAACCGCACGACCTTCTACCGTTACTTTGAGGATGTCTATGCGCTGGTGGAATACGCAGAGGATAAGTTTCTGCAATTGATACGAAAAACATCGGAGGAGCGATATGGGGGGATGCCGCTGGGAGAGCGGCAGTTTTTCGAGACGATTCTAAGCTGCTGTCACCAGAACAAAGAGCGGGTTTCTATCCTGATGTCGGAACAGAACCGCGCCCATTTTATGAGGAAGGCCAAAGAAACTGTCGAAACCTATTTGGACTGGATCAACAACGACACTCCCAAAAAGCGGATTGTACGGGATGTGTATTTCTATGGGATCTTTCACGCCATATCCATCAATCTGCAAAGCCAGGATGCTCTGCCCGATGAAGATTTGCTGGACATGATTCAAACGATGTTCAACAGTTGGTATCTGCCTGAGATGACAAAAAATGCCTGATTTTCGTTGATGCGGCGTTTATGACGAAACGACACTCTTATAATTAACAGCAAGGGAAATCCCTTTTGGGAAGGAACCTTGCTGTTTTTTTGTGTACTGGCGCTATTGGGTTGCTTTGCGGTTGACTTCGTCAATAAAATGACAAATTTCCCCCCCTAATCGAGAGCATTGGAACACTGTTTGGCAAAAGTGCTATGCGACACTTGTTGAGCATTGTTACTTGATAAGCTGCTTTCTCCATATATTTTTGAGCCTGTATCAGGCGACTAAATTTTCCGGTATGAAATTGCAAGAATCCTGTTGACGCGATTACAATAGACACATCAGGAGGGGAAGGCACTAGCCGCTCCTCATGGTTCCCCCTGTCGTGTAAACCGCTGGTGTCTTTACCACCGATTCCAAGAGTGGTATTCTACCAGGGAGGACAGTCTCCCACCACTCCACCCGTCCAATTGAGAAAGGAGCAATTCATTATGAATAGCAAAATTCCCTGACCTTTTTTCGTGATTTTATTGAGGAGCGTATCGGTAGCGCAGCCATCTTTCAAAATTCGTCGCTATTTTCAAAATATTTCTTGTTTTTTTATACCCCTTATGTTACCATAAAAATGAACGTTTGCAAATTGCATAAAGCGGGGAAGAAAATTTGCGAAAAATTGAGCAATCTATTGCCATCATAAGAGAGTAAACACGGACGCAGCATGGAACTCTGGCAAATTTCCCCGCAGTATTATATGAGAAACAACATCGAAAACGGGAGGCACATATGGCAAATAAGGTAAATATGCCAATTATTGGTTTTGACTTTGGCAACTCTAATTCACTGCTCTGCTTTCTTTACGATTGGAACGGAGAAACCACGCGCAAAGGTGGTATTATGTACGATTTGCAGCCGACAGGGCTGCAGGATGGCATTCCCAGTGTGTGCTATTATTCAAGAGAGCGAGGCTTTCGCTGCGGAGAAAACGCCGTTACAACCGCCGCCAGACCTGTAAGTAACCGGCAGCGGAACCTGAAGCGGCATCTGAGCGAAACGGTAACGCTGGATGGCAAGACCATCGCCTATGCGGACATGATCACACGCGTCACCCAGCACTGCATCCGCCGCGCAAACGAAAAGCTCCAGAGAGATTTTCAGATCACGACCAATCAGGTGTCGCTCGCCTACCCGGTGACGTATTCCTTTGCAGAAATTCAGAGACTGATTGAGCTGGTAGAAAGAGGAACTCTTGAAGATGGCAGGCATATCCAGGTGTGCGGCACCATCATGGAGCCGGCAGCCGCCGCGCTGGACTATCTCGCAGACAAAGCCCAAACTGACGACGTAACCACGGTCCTCACCTATGACCTCGGCGGCGGAACGTTTGACGTGGCGCTGGTCGCTGCCTATCCCGATGGCAGACGGGACAAGGAGGGACATACCTATTACTATGACGAGCTTGGCAAGGACGGACTGCCGGATCTTGGCGGCACTGAATTTGACGAAATCATGTACGAGATTATTCTCTCCAAGCTCGAAGCCAAGATAGGCGCTAAGCTCAGCGACCCTGCCAAAGAGAGGGTGAGGCAGAATGCGGAACGCTATAAAATTGAATTGAGCAGCGCTGAAAGCACATTCCCGTATACCATCTACAACGATGATGACGTGCGCTGTGAGGTGACCCGCGACGAATTTGAAAGCAAGGCTCTGAACCTTGTCATGAAGACCGTTGAGAAAACGAGAGAGTTTTTGAAGGATAAGCCCCAGCCGGATCTCATCCTGCTGACCGGCGGCGCCAGCCAGATGCCAATCGTGCGGAAGAAGCTGCAGGAAGAGCTGCCGGAGCAGTACAGGGATAAAATCATTTTCTTCCGTCCAAGCAAAGCGATTGCCTATGGCGCTGCTCGCTACGGTGTGAAAGAGCATGACGTGAAAAAGAGAACGGCGTATGATTTGGGCATCCGCTTTTTCAGACCGGGGACGGACATTCGGTACATCGACACCTATATCCCCGCCGGAACGGAGATCCCATACAGTGGAGAGTATGTGTCCTCTTATACTCGCTCTGATGGGGCGATATCCTCGAACTTTTCGGTTTTTGAAGCAACGGTTGCCAAACCCGAGGAAGAACAAATCAGCCGGGATTGGCGGGAGATCATGTACGTGACATTGGAACATGGGCCGGTGCCGAAAAACACGGAAAACGAGAGCAGACTCAGCGTCGATGAACGGGGTCTTCTCACGGTGGAGGCGCGGGATCCATCCAAACCCGGCAAGCCGCCAGTCAAAAACGCAATCAAGCTGAAATTCTAAGTTGTGTGCGAAAAGGAGTGTGAACGAGCATGAGCAACGGTTTGGGGTGCGACATTGGAAACGGCTATGGCTATGTTTCTATTTTGGAGGATCCCGGGGGAGACGCGATGCCGCTGCTCCCCGATGGGCTGGCGGAAAGCGGGGGAATGCCCACCACCGCCTATGTGACCCCGCCGTACGCGAACCCCATCGTTGTGTACGAACGGGGGCGACCGGCGGAAGATCTCTACCAGAGAGATCCGCAACGCCTTGTCTCGGCGGTGAAAACCAGGCTGCGGGAAAAGAATATCCGCCTCCCCGGCGTGGAAGCGGAGGTCTCCGCCGCAAAAATCTACGCCGCCATTGTCAGAACGCTGGTCAGTCTTTCGGATGAGGAACGGCGTTTGCAGCATCAGGAACCTGTCCGCGACATTGTCCTGACCTTCCCCGCCGCCTTTTCCGACGACGCGCTTGTGCTGGAGGAGATGCAGCGAAGCGTTGAGGCGGAGGCAGTAAACGGCCAAAAGATTCACGTTGTCGGGCGGCTGCCGGAGCCTGCTGCCGTGGCCATCGACTACCTGTATTATATGCAGCACATCGCGCCGGAAGATGTTCGGATCACGCAGGATCATTTCACTGTCCTGGTCTACGACCTGGGACACGGCACATTTGACACGGCTGTGGTGACGGCGCGAAGCAAGGGCGAACCCTTCCAGCTCTATCGCAAAGATGGATTGCAAGATGGGCTGCAGGATGTTGGCGGCCGGGATTTTGACAAGCTCATTTATGACTATATACTCAATGAGCTGAAGGAAAAGTACGGCTACATCCCCGGGAACGAGCAGGCCAGAGAACGCATTCGCAAAGAAGCCGTCAAGGTCAAGCATGAACTGACAGAAAGCGACACGAGCGAAGCCGGGATCCAGATTGGCGACGACGTCGAATATGTAAAACTCACCCGCGAGCAGTTTGAAAGGATGGGAGCGGATCTAATCAATCAAACGCTGGAGCTGGTCTATTCCGTCCTGGAAGATGCGGAGGACCGTGGGATCTCCATCGACGGCATTGTGCTGTCAGGCGGAGCCAGTAAAATGCCAATGGTCAGGGAAGGACTGGAAAAACTGTTTGGGGACAAGTACCCGATCACCCTCTACCGCCCGGAGACAGCGGTCTCCTTTGGCGCGGCTCGTTATGCGGCCAGCCTGCCAGGAAATGCGACGGATGGGCCTGTGCAGCCAACCGCCCCGATTTTGGAGCAGTTAACGGATTGCTGTTACGGGATTTGGCAGGAAGCGGAGGACGGCAGATTGGAGGGCGAAGTTCGCTTTGTTGTGCAGAGCGGGCAAAAACGCCCGGTGACATCGGAACCGGTGCTGATCAGGAGCGAAAGGGCCAGGCTTTCCGTGCAGTTGTACCGCTCCCGGGTCAAGAATAAAAAGCTGGCGGCGGCGCCCACAGGCGAATGTGCGAACATCCTGGATATCCCCTTTGATGTGACACGGGGGAGAGACTATCAGGTACAAATAACAGTGGAAGAGGACTACCGGGTCTGCGTAGAGCTGAGAGACACCAAAACTGGCGCCGTCCAGCGAAAAAGCACCACCGACCTGTTGGAGACGCTGCTTCGATGAGGATAAGGAGGATCCGTATGGCAAATTCAAATTTAACTGCGCTGGATATATATACTCAAGGATATGGGTACGGCCGTAAGTTTAACAGCCGGGAGTTCTTTGGCGCGTTGAAGCAGGCGATCACCACAGAGCTGGAGAACTATGGATTTTGCACCTTACTGGACAAAATTCTGGAAGAACGTTGGGACGCCATGAACATGGTTGCTGCTTCTGTGATTACAGAAATTCAAGATCAATACAATGGGGAACCGCTTCCCTCAGAGCGGGATTATTATATCCCATATGTACTCGATGATAGAGGAGAAAAGGTTCGTTGGGAAGAACTCAATCATTTTACCGCCGATTCCACTTCTATTATTCCAAAGGTTGTCGAACGAACAAGATATATCAGAGGCGTAGGCCGCGCAATACACAAAGAGCAAATTGACAACAGAAACGGCGGGGTCGGCGGTTATGTACAATCGCTCATCGGCGGCGGGCAGGCTCAGCGTGATGCCGAGAAGATTAAGAAGGATGCGGAAAGCGCCGCTGAAGCGACCAGGTCGCAGGCCGCGACTTCTGCTGAAGCGACGAGAAGGCAGGCGGAGGAAGAAGCGAAGCGAATCAAGGAGAACGCGGAGGCGGAAGCGGAGGCCATCAAAGCGGCCGCCCAGCAGACAGCAGAAAAAACGGCCCAGGAGAAAGCCCGTGAGAGCGCGGATTCTCTGGTCAAACGCTATCTCCAGGAGGCCCAAAAACAGACGGCGCAGGAGTGCAGCGAGGACGCCGCACAGGCTGCGAAAGAGTACCTGGAAAGGGCGAAGTCGGCGGACGCTATCCATGAGCAGATGTGCGACGAGCTGGGGAAGTATCAGGTGGCGTGGGCGAAGTTCATCGATGAGATGAGCCGTCAGTTGAAAGAGAGCAAAGCGGAATTCTATACCCACCAGAACAAGTGGAGAACTTCCCTCGCCCCCAGGGACTGGATGCCGCTGGCAGAGCGTTACATCGAACTGTATAAAATCATCAACAACAATATGCACAAACAAATCGCCAATGAGGCAGCATTGCGGTATGCGCAGCAGGCCGAGACCCCGGAAGAAAGAGAAAAAGCGGATGAGCAAGACCCAGTGGGAACCGTTGAATCCGTCTTCTCCGACACGGACGGCGCTGCCGCCCCTGCAGCGGCGCTGGAGGATGGTATAAAGCCCCGCACTGGCACACTGGAGGTGCTGCAGGAACTGGACAGGATTTTCACGAAGGCGCTGAATCGCTTCCGCATTACACTGGAGGGACTGGGGCTGATCGTCTACTTCCCGCAGGCAGGGGAGGAGTTTGACGAGGTGCTGCATATCTGCGAGGACATGGGCAACGATCCGACGGGAAAGAAAATCGTAAGGTGTATTCTGCCCGGCGTTACCAAACAGTACAACGACAACGAAAGCATAGTGCTTGTTCGTGCGGAAGTTGAAATAGAAGCGTAGAGGAGGCACATATGGAAGTTTCGCGCTATGAGGCCGCCACCCGTTGCTATTATCAGCAAACCGGCAGACAATTTTGTGGGAACAGCCTGGTGATTGACTTTTCCTCCTGCTCCGTCGGCTTGTGCAGCTGCTCTGTGAAAGGGAAAACGGAGCTGCTGTTCCAACGTTCGGCGCAGGAAGAACACGATGTTTGGGAGGAATTGCTGCGCTGCGTCGCGGGGTCCCTGCCGTCGCTGTCCAGTGCGGACGTGGAACAGGCTCTGACAGCCCAGCTGTCTACGCTCAACGAGCAGATTGATTATTATTTTTACTCGGGCAAAGTCCTTGAC
>JAJQBR010000172.1 GCA_021203185.1 Clostridiales bacterium | reverse complement strand
ACTGAGTGCTGCATTTTTCGCCGCCTTTTGCTGTAGTCCTTTCTTGACAAACACAGTTGCCCCCTCGCGGGGGCATGACTTGAAACTATCGTTTGGACGACTTCGCTGTATTTTTCGTTGATGTTGCCCCCTCGCGGGGGCATGACTTGAAACTCCCCCCCGGCGGTTGGCTGGGCCACCCTGCTTTTGGTTGCCCCCTCGCGGGGGCATGACTTGAAACATGAAAAAGAAGTACTCTCAAATTGCAATAGCAAGTTGCAATAGTTTTTCAGTGATGTTCGTTGGTAGATGCGTTTGGGTTTCGCGGAGGGAAGGCGCAGCCCGACTGGAGAGAAAACCAAACGGGCGGCAGTTCAGAACAAATCACTGACACCGTGGCGGGAGCCAGGCCGAGCCGGATGGCGATGTCCTTTCGAGACATCGCCCCCTGGTCGTTCAGCAGCTTTAAAATGGCGCTGCGGTTGAAGCTCTTCACGTTTTCCAAATTGATGCCGCTATAACTCATTCCGGTCAACACCTGCCCTTTGACGAATGAAATCGAGTGGAACCATGCGCTTTTCATCCTTCAGGCAAATGAGAAGCGTTTGACCGAAAGAAGGTTCGTTCGCTCCTGTGCCTACGTAGCGTCGGAAACGCCCATCTGCTGACACAGGGATCGGAGAGCGTCGAGCCGGTTCGGGTCCACCGCTTTGGGAAACTGAGGGGCGGGCCGACCCAGCAGAGCATATTTCCCCTCACCGAAGCGGTGGTAAGGCAACAGCTCGTAGGTGCAGTTCTCCCGCCCCGCAAGAAAACGCAAAATATCGCCGATGGCCTCCACGCTGTCGTTGACGCCGGGGATTACCGGTGTGCGGATGTGCTTGGGAAGGGTTGGGAACTCCCGAAACAGCAGTTCCAGGTTGTCCAAAATCAGGCGGTTGCCCTGACCGGTGAAACGGCGGTGTACCTCCTCATCCATGGTCTTGATGTCGTAGAGGATATAGTCCAGATTTGCCGCCGCCTCCCGCAGAATGGCCGGATCACAGTGGCCGCAGGTCTCCGCCGCCGTGTGGATGCGGCGGCGCTTCGCACCCCGCAGCAACGCCAGGGCAAATTCCCCCTGATAGAACGGTTCCCCGCCGGAAAGGGTCAGCCCACCGTCGTCGTGGGCGAAAAACACGCTCTCCCGCTCCACGGTGTCCAACACCGCCTCCGCCTCCACCTGTTCCCCGTAGACCCCCAGGGCCTGGGCCGGGCAGAGGCTGAGGCAGTCGCCGCAGCCGGTGCAGCGGCTGTGATCCAGCGCCCCGTCCCGGAGGGCAGCGTGAGGGCAGGCTCCGTCGCAGAGGGCGCAGCCCTTGTCCCGGATGCACTTCTGTCCGTCCAGGTAGACTTGGGGATAGGCCAGTTGGGACTCCGGGTTGGCGCACCACTGGCAGCGGAGGGGACAGCCCTTCAAAAAGACAATGGTGCGGATGCCTGGCCCATCGTGAAGGGAATAGGGCTGGATGTTAAAAATCGTGCCTTTCATCGCCTGTTTATGCGATCTCCCCGTGTTCGGTCCTGGCGATGATGTCGTCTTGCAGGTCCCTGGACAGCTCGCAGAAGTAGGCGCTGTAGCCCGCCACCCGCACCAGCAGGCTGCCGTAGTTCTCCGGGTGCTTCTGGGCATCCAGCAGGGTCTGCCGGTTGATGATGTTGAACTGAATGTGCCACAGCTTCAAATCCCGCCAGGTTTTGATATAGTCCACCAGCTTTCGGGTTCCTGTCTCCCCTTTCACGCACTGGGGGCTGAGCTTCACGTTCAGCAGCCGGGACGCCCGGTTGCGATAATCATAGTTTTTGGTGGCGTAGTTGGACAGCAGAATGGCGGTGGGACCATGTTTATCCGCACCCTGAGAGGCGGAGGAGCCGTCGGAGAGGGGCGTATAGGCTTTCCGCCCGTTGGGTGTGGCCGAAACCACCTTGCCAAAGGGGACGTTGGCGGTGAAGGGAACGTACCGCAGATCCAGATGAACGCCCAACTCCTGAGAGTACCGCTTGGTAAACTCCAGCAGTTCCCGATCCAGCAGCTTGCCGATGCTGTCCGCATAGTCGTCGTTGTTGCCATAGGCGGGGGCGTGCTGCAACAGCTGCCGCTCAATTTCGTAGCCCTCAAAGTTGTGGGCCAGGGCCTCCTTCACCCGTTCCAGGGTCAGGCGGTGGTCGTCATAGACCACCTTTTTGATGGCGGCCAGAGAGTCGATTACGGTGCCGTAGCCGATGAACTCAAAGTAACCCAGGTCGATGCCACCCTCGATTTTCGGCTCGTGGATGTTTTTGCAGTTTTTCATGCACAGCGCATGGAGCATGGATCCCAGCGGCGACCCGAAATGCTCTCCTCGCAGCCGGATAATCTCGTGCTGCTGGATAAACGCGTGCTTCATCAGGTTCTTCTGCTGGGCCAGGTACGCCTGAAGGAACTGGTCAAAGGTCTCGAAGCCCTCCGGCGCGCCGGTCTCCAGACCAATGACCTCGTCCCCGTACTTTTGCATTTTCCCGTTGTAGAGGGTCATTTCCAGGGCGGAGGCGAAATTAATATAGGCGCAGGGAGAGGTGTAGGTGTCCCGATTTGGCATACGAACCTCGGAACAGCCGGAGACGCAGTAATCATACGCCTCTTCAAAGGTAGCGCCTTTGGCCAGCAACAGAGGGATGACCTCCTCGTCGTTGATGAGCTTGGGGAACCCCGCGCCGTCCTTGATGGTCTCTGCCACCTCGTAGAGGTAGCGCTCCGGGGAGCGGGTGTGGATGCGGGCGGCCAGGTCGGGATAATTCAAGGGAAATTCCCTCTTGGAGCGCAGGAACAGGTAGGTCAGCTCATTGGTGGCGTCGCCGCCGTCCTTAGTCTGACCGCCGATGGTCACAGCCTCCCAATGGGCGTAGCCCTCGTTGAAGCTGCCTCCGGTCTTGGAGAGATACAGGTCGATGTATTGGGCCATGGACACCCAAACGCACTCCAGCAGTTCCTCGGCCCGCTCGTCGTCCAGGATACCCTTTTTCTTGTCCGCCTTGTAATAGGGGTAGAGATATTGATCCATCCGCCCGTTGGAAATAACGGTGCCGGTCTTTTGCTCGATTCGGGAAAAAAGCTGAATAAACCGCTGGCTCTGCACTGCCTCGTGGAAGGTCTCTGCGGGCTGGGCGGGTACCTTTCGGCAGATGCGGGCAATTTCCAACAGCTCCGCCTTGCGCACTGGGTTCTGTTCCAACGCTGCTTTTTCCTGGGCAGCGTCGGCGTGGCGACCAGCCCACAGGATGATGGCGTCCGCCGTCAAAATCACCGCCTCCAGGAAGGGCTTTTTCTCCGTGGTGTCCACAGCTGAGAACTCGTCCAGTTGGGCCAGCGCCTCCTCCGCCTCCCGGCGAATACCGTCGAACCCAATTTTCAGCGGTTTTTCGTAATCATGAACCCATTGAATGGACGAGCGGAAGGAGGCCGTTTCGTTGACAATGTAGCGGGAGGTGTTTTCTTCATCGTCGTTGTAGGTCAGCCGCCGGGTTTCCTCCGGCAGAGCCTTCACCAGCGCCTCGTGGAAGGTCTTGCCCTTCCAGTAGGGGGCAATCTCCCGGACAATGTACTCGGCATCCTCCGGCGCAATGTCGAAGGGAGAACTCTCCCGCTCCGGCAGACTGCGGATGGCCTCGTCCAACACGTCGCCGTCCAGCTCCGGGTAGAGGATGCCGTAGCGTCCCTCTTTGCCCGCTCGACCCACGATAAGCTGTTTGTCGTCGATGTAGACTGTGGCCTTTTCCGCGTAGCGGTACAGGGCTTTGGCCCAGCGGAGAATCAGGGGCTGTCCCTCTGTTTCACGGAAGGACTCAGTAAAATATTTCCCCCGCTCAATGTCGATGCTGGGGCGCGTTCCCGCGAAGGTCTCTAAGATTTGAAGAGTTCGTTTTTCCGTCGGTTTTTCGTGGCTGTAAATGCGTTTTTCCTGGGGGGATAGTTCGATGACTGCCATATTCAACACTCCTTTTTGGAACTGAATGTCCGTTTTTATTTGCCGTCAAGCGGTACTTCCGGCACTTCGCGCCACCCTGTGGCGCAAAAACGCTCCAAATGGTACTGTTATCGTACCATCTCATACAAAACCTGTCCAATAGTTAAATAAAATATCCGGTTATAACGCAAGGCTATATTTCGTTGGATATGTCGCTTCTGCCCCAGACCATATTGAAATTCCCGGCAACGCCGCATGAACTGTGCGGCGGACATTTGAAAAAAGGCAACCCGCCCATCAGGGAACGGGTTGCCGGAATTAGATGGGTTAGGAAATCAGGGTCAGCCGTCACTGTCAGTTTTTCGATGGCTTCCGCGTCAAACTTCTGGTGGCTGGCGGCCATTTCCCTGGCCTGCCTCCCTGCACACGGATACGCCCTGAACAGATGAAGACAGCACTGCACAATTCGTCTCATGCGATTGTGCAGTGCTGCTTTGACGTTTTCTATGAGACTGTCTTCGTCTGCCTATCCGGTGAATGGGGTGGCGCAGTCGGAATTGCGACAAAGAGCAGGTTTCCTGTCTATAACGAGAGTCTGGGGCGAATCTCTTTATCCCATGCGGCCATAACTTGTGCAGAAGCGTCCCATCCTGCAAGCAGCAGCGCTCCGTCATCATTGATTGCGCCGACACCCGTTTGACTGCAAGAGAGCGCGACAATGTTCTGCCACCGAGCCGCTTCAATCCGTCCCCTGTCAAGCGCGGGCGGACGGCTGCCGACCATAGATACGCTGCCGTCTTGGGACAGCCCATACACAACAGAGGTATCGACTGCGACCGCGATAATACCTGCCCAGTTCTGAACCCGGTTCCTGATATCGTCAGCTTTTTTCCCCGCAAACAGCACCCTGCCGTCTGTACGCAGGCCCAGGATGCCCCCTCTGGACACCGCGACTGTTTTTATATTCCGCCAATTCTTCACTTGCGGAAACGGCACAACGGGGGAAGGACTGTCCACCAGCACCTGTCCGTTGCTTTGCAGCCCTACAATCACATCTGCTCCACAGGCCAACTGTACGATGTTTTTCCATGTACTGATACGAGGAAATTCGGAGGAACCCGCAGCAATAACGCTTCCATCCTGCTTGACGCCATAGGTACAGCGCGCTGCTGCCAGCACATGGGTGATGTTTTTCCACGAACCAGTATTTTTCTGCCCATAGATATTGTCGTCGCCCACCACCTTCACGGTGCCGTCTGCACGTAAAATCGCGTAATGCCGACTGTCGGAACGGCTGTATTGGGCGACCTGTTCCTCCACGCGAAGCTCCCCGTATTGCGAAATAATATAGGCTTTTTGTTCTTCTTTGTGTACAAATACGACAGAATCCTTGTTCAGATGCAGGCTGCCGATGCTTGGGAACGTTTCCCTCAGCTTTTTCCTCCTTGCGGCTTTCGCCTCATCAACCATGCGCCCCCAGGCCCGGCAGCTTTCTTCGCTGACAAACCCGTTGACATACGCGCTCTGAAAGCCGCAGTTCTCGCAGCCATAGGAAGTGCTTCCTGCACTCCTCGGCCTTCCGCACACAGGACAAAACAGATTTTGATTTGAACTCATACTTGCCTCCTAACAGAAACATACGCTGGAAATTTCCCGGCTCTCGAATACGGCTGTTTCTCAAGCCGGGAATCTGTCCTGGGATCGCGTCAGGCGCAGGGCGCCGCGCTCGGCGTATCCTCTGCACGAATTGCGTTTTCCCAAATGTATCTTATCGGAAGGACATAATTGATCTCCTCCAGCAGCCGATCGTCCTTGAAAATCTGGGAACCGCACAGAATGCCGAGAATCGTCCCATCCGTCTTGGAGAACACCGGGCCGCCAGAACATCCACGCTTAGCCGCCATGTCCACGTTGATGCGCTCCATCCCCTCTTTGGTCTGAACCGAGGAAACATACCCCTGAAACTGGCTCGGCTCCAGCTCATCGAGGTTGTCACTCATTTTTTTGCCAAAGGCGTACCCCCAGTGGTAAATATCCTCCCCAGGCTTTGCCCGCCTGTCAGCGGGCCGCAGCGCCAGCGCCGGATAAGTGCCGTCCGGGAGCTTGAGGATCGCCGCGTCCATCTTCTCATCGTTCCATATGACTGTGGCGTCCTGCCATATCATAAAAGTCGTTTGTTTCAGGCGAACCTGAATTTTCTCCGCCCCCCTGATAACATGGTTGCAGGTCAGGATATATCCGTCCCTGGTGATGATCGAGCCGGTTCCGCTGCGGAAAGAATTTTGATCCTCTACTTTGATAAAAACGACGCTGTCCTTTTGGGCATTGTTGTCCTGTTCAAAGCAGAACGACTCGCTGGAGGCAAGCAGGCGGGTACTCGGCACGTACCCGTTGGCCTCATGCCGATGAAGAGAACTCCCAGCGTCGGGCTGCTGCTCCTTACGGGATACCTCCAAATACCGGCTGTACTCCTCCGGAAGATGTCGCAGCGCAAAATAACGCACTTTCTCCCCGTTCAAGTTGGTTTCGATGTCCGTATCGTGAACCCATCTGGTTTTCATCTTGCGAAGCAGCTTTTCCGCTTCGCGGCCATTTCCCCAGTCTTTTATTTTCGCCTGAATCATAGCCGTGAACAGCGGTTCCAGCGCGGCCTCCAAATCGTCCCGGATGCCAAATCCCTGTTTTTCGCACATTTGCTCAAAAATTTGCCGCAACTCCCCGCCGGTGTAATCCTCCAGCAGAAATTCTTGCTCAAAGCGGCTGGACAATCCCGGGTTGGAGCGCAGGAACCGTTCCATTGGCGCCGGATAACCTGCCACGATCACCGCAAATTGCCCATCTCTTGCGCTCATCTGCTCAAGGATGGTATTAATTGCGATTTGCCCGTAATCGTTTGTGTCGCCGCTCGTCGGTGTCAGCGTATACGCCTCGTCGATGAACAGGACGCCCCCCATCGCTCTGTTGATGACCTCCTGGGTTTTATGTTCGGTCTCTCCCAGGTAACGGCCGGTCAGATCCTGCCTTTTGGCAACGATGACATGACCTCTGGGCAGCAGCCCCATTTCCTTATAGACCTGCCCCATCAGCTTGGCTACGGTGGTTTTTCCGGTACCGGGATTGCCTTTCAGCACCCAATGAAAGCTCAGCGAATCCAGCAGATCGTACATCCCGGTCTCTCGCGCCGTTTGCCCCAGCTTGAGCAGATCGGCCAGCGTCTGCTTTACCTTGCGGAATCCAATCAGCTCCCGCACCTGTTCTATGGCGGTTTTGGGCGCCTCCTGCTTCAAATAGGCCCGCTTCTTCTGCGGAAGATGGCGGGTCTCCAGTATGCGGATTTCCTCGCCGGATTCCCCGGTTACAGCCTGCGCTGTTCTGTCGTTTTCCCAGTTGTGGTGCAGGTCATAGGACAACGTTTCCGCTTCGCGGCCATTTCCCCAGTTTTCCCCTGCGCTGTTGACCCAGTTCTCGCAGAAATCGGGCAGCTTCGCGGTAAAATCCTCCGAAAAACGATAGCCCAGTTTCGCAACCTGAATCTGTAAAATCTGCTGCATTTCCTCCGGGGTGTAGTCTTCGATGTGGAGTTTGATAACGCGGCTGCATAAGCCGGGGTTTGCGTTTATAAACGTTTCCATTTCGGCTTCGTAACCGGCGAACACCATAATCAGCTTTCCCTTGAGCGCATCATCTGTCATGGCTTCGTTTAGGGTGTCGATGGCCTCCTGCCCGAAGTCGGCGTTGCTTTGATCCTCCCTTTTCAGGCTATACGCCTCGTCCACAAACAAAACGCCGCCGATCGCCTCCTGGATTTTCTCCCGCGTCCTGATTGCAGTCTGGCCGACATATCCAGCTACCAAATCTGCCCGTGTGACTTTTACCAGATGGCCGCTCTCCAGGTATCCCATCTCATAAAAAAGCTGACCGATGATTCTTGCCACGGTGGTTTTTCCCGTACCCGGCCTTCCCGTGATGACAAAATTGATCATCTCGCTCGCCCCTCTTTCGGGAGGGCGCGGCGGATCCAGCTGCAGCCGGGATGCGGTCTGATACTGGAACACCTGCCTGCGATCGTCTTCTCTGCTCTGATGATTTCCAAGCGCTTCCTTGACAGACTGCATTCCGATCAGCCGGTCCAGCTGCTGCTGCCCGGAGAGGGGCTTGGAAATCCCCAGCAGGCTATAGCAGCTGTCACAGGTCAGCGGCTCTTTCTCCTTGCAAAATTCTTCCAGTCGGACATACAGTTCTTTGATGCGCATAGTACCTTCACAGTACGTCATTGCATGGTGGAGCGCGTCGGCAAGCTGATCCAACTGTCCAAGGTCATACTGCAAACCGTGGCGAAGGCGGAAATAGGAGAGCATATTGCGCAGTTCAGAAGCGTTTGGCCCCACAATGTGCAGGTCGTTCACCCGCTTGTTTTTTATGCTCTCGTTGAGCCAGCTATGTTCGTGGTCGTTTTCAAATAAATTCCCCACACCATTGTCTGTGAAAATAAGGACAATAATGTTCTTGTTATCCGCGCCCAGCTGTCCATATCCTGCGGCAAAGTCGTTCCCCAACTCGGCCTCAAAATTTTTGCTAAAATTCGTCCCAAGGTTGATGACAATGGCGCTTTTGATATCTGCGTTGCGCATATAGCTATTAATTTGCCGCGCTACGGACCCTGTGTTCAGTACGCCCAGGTGCAGCTGCCCATCGCCCAGGTTGACCATCTCAACGCCGGACTGACTGCCGCCCTGCGCAGTCGCAGCAGGCGCGTCTGCGGTCGGCTGGGGAGCCGCGCCGGACTTTGCCCCCCATTTGCCTCTCCGCAGTCCTCTGTTCTGAATCCGAACCGGTTGAGCCGCAGTCCGGTTCCGGTGGGTCGCGTCTACCAGCGCATACGACTCCTCGTCCAGGCAATACAGTTGAGTATGCCAATCATAAAGTATGACACGTTCATATCCGATGCGTTTCAGTTCCAGATGGATAAACGACACAATGTCCAGCTTCGAGCAGCCGTCCGTATAAAACTCATCATCGGTAAACCCGTACACATAGTACAGGCGTCGCCAGGCTCTTTCCGGCGCAAAAACACTTTTTTTCTCTGCCATCACAACATCTCCGGACGCTTAGAGCGGGAGTTTGGCGCGTACACTCTCGTCGCCGCAGCTGACCGCGTCAATGTCTCCGAGCCGTGCGACCTCCTGCGATACGTCCTCTCCGAACCGGTTGCTGCAGGGGAAATACCCGCCGTTGCCGCCGCTCAACTCCACGCCGCCTTCGACCAGGTTCCGGGCAACCGCAGTTGCCACTTCCCTTTGCCTCTCTGCGGAATTATCCTCACCCAGAGACACAAGCAGATCGACATGGTTGGCATCGACGCCGTTTTCGTCCGTTACAGGCGTAATGGTCACCGTAACCGTGTCCAGATTGACAGGATTTTGGAAGACTGCGTGATATTCCTCCCGGTTCTCCTCCCCGAAGAAATTGCAATCGGAGTAGGTCATCCGATAGCGGTTCCCCAAAATCTCCCCAATTGTTTCGGCTGTCACCGTACGGGAAACGGCCATTGTGAAGTTGGTGTGTCCCGCCTGCTCCAGCAGCGCCAGCTCTTCCTGGAGGCCCCGCAGCTTCTCTTCCGCGTCCCGCAGCTGCTGGGTGGTCCATTCGTCCGCGCCCTCCAGTTCCTGGCGCAGCGCGTCGATTCGGCCGGTCAACTCCGTCAGCTGGCCTCGCGTCCAATAGTCCAGCCCATTAGTATCTTTTATGCCCTGCTTTTCATTGGAGAACACCCGGTTTTCTGCGGTTTCCAGGTCCTGGAGAAGCTGTTCTTCCAATTCCATCACGCCGCTGAAGGCGGAACTCCACTCCAACTCTGCGGCCACCAGTTCCTCTTTCATCGCAAAGGCGTTGTTAAACGCGCTCTGCCCCTGTGCAATCGCCGTCTCATACACGCCAGCATCGAGATTCCCAGCCGCGTCATTGATCTTCGTTTGGATGCGTTCCACCGCTTTCGCGTCGAACAGCTGCGGCCGGAAGGTTTCCTTCAATTGGGCCAGGAGGCGGCGGGCCTGGTCGTTCCAATATTCCGCAAGATTGCGATGCCCGTCCTTTTCCGCCTGAATCTGTGCCGCCAGCGAGGTTACCTTCCCTTCAACTGCGCGGATCTTTCCCTGCAGCTTGCTGTCCAGCTCTGCAAGGGCTGCCTGGGTATTTGCGCGTTCTGTCCTCAGCTTGCGGTCGGTTTCCCGCCGGATACTCCGAACCTCCTGCTGCATTTCGGTGTGCGTCTGTTCGATGGCGTTTTGCAGATTCCGGCGCTCCGCCTGGAACTGTTCCCGCTGGCGGGTCAGCTCGGCCTGGTGCTGGCGCTGCATATTCTGAATCCGCTGGTTTTGCAGCTGCTCTCTCTCCGCGATCTGCTGGTTCAGCTGGCGGAGGCTTGCGTTCATTTTCGCCTTCGCCTCGGCTTCTTTTGCCGCTGACCGCTTTGCGGCCTCCCGTAACTCCTGTTCAAGCCGTCTGATTTCCGCCCGCTGCTGGCGGCGCACAGCGTCCAACTGGTCGTTCCTCAGTCTGTCCGCGTTATCCTTTTCCCCTTGCAGCCGCTGGATTTCCCGTCTCAAATTCTGAATCGTGCGCTGCTCGCTCGTCATATAGTGGCTCATAAAAATATCCTCCGTTTTAATGCGTTATGGAAAAAGTATCTTCATGTGTTCCAGCATATCCCGGGATGGAACGCCTACCATCGTGGTTTTGTCCTCCGCGAAAAAGAACTCGACTTCTGCCGGTTTTGCGCCGTACTCCGGCACATTGGCAAGGTATCTGTCTGTCAGGGGGATCGCCTGCTGGTTGGACGACCCCCGCAGATTTTTTCCGTCATTCAAGGCCTCGATATACGCCCCGTCTATCAGCAAATCGCACTGACCGAGCAGACGCTGAACGTGGCGGTCCTCCATGCGCTGAAGCTCGGCGTAAGTGTACCCGGTGTAAAGAATCACGCCTATGTCTCTTCTGGCCCTGACGAGGGAAATCATCTGGGCCAGCGCCTCCGCCTGCAGGAACGGCTCCCCGCCGCTGATGGTGATTCCCTCTCGCTTGGAGCGGATAATTTTGTCGGCAAGGTCCCGCACGTCTGCGGAATACCCTCCGTCCATCGGCTGGCTTTGGGGTGTCATACATCCAGGACAGTTCCGGCAGCACCCCTGTGTCCAAATCACATACCGGATGCCGGGGCCGAGCTTGCTCACGCCGTCCTGTACGTCGTACAGCCGCAGTTCCGTTCGGCTATCCATTGGGCATCGCCCGGCTGTTGATTTTCTTCCGCAGGGCCTCCACGTCCTTCAGAACCTTTCCCAACAGCGTATCGTACTGGTTCCTCAGTTCTTTGCTCTGTCGGTTCATTTCTTCGATTTTTTTATTGAAGCTGCTAATGTTTACAAATCCCTCTTCCTGCAAGCCGCTCCGAATCCGGTTCATTTCTTCAAACTGGACGTCCAGTTCCCCGCTGGCTTGCTCCGCATCTGCGACGTTTTTCGTCAAGTCCGCAATTACCGTGTCATAATTTTCGCTTTCTCCCCGTAAATATGTCAGCTGCCTTTCAAGCTCCGCCGCCTCGTTCATTTTTTCATCGACCTGAGCTTTCAAATCGTTCCGCTGCTGCGAAACCTCGTTGCACTCCTGCTCTGCAACGGCGAGTAACCTTTGCAGTCTTTTTATCTCCGCAGGAGCGGCTGCAATTTTCTCTCTTGTGTCCACAATTTGCCCGGACAACAGTGTCTCCCGCTCCTTCACCTCTATCAAATCGACATTCAGCTGATGCTGCACATTGTTCCTTGCATCTTCCAGCGAATGTGCGTAAAACGCTGTCATTTGGCTTGCCGCTCCCAGATAACACGCGCTAATCCGCGCCAGTTCCTGATCCGTCATTCCGGTGCATGGCAGGTCTTTGATGCTGCCGAGCAACGCTGTGCAGGTTCTTAAAATGTCATCTATCAGCGCGGCGTCGCTTGTTTCAAGAACAAGCTGTGCCGCCTGCTGTTCCAACTGCCGCTTCAAGGCTTGTTTTTTGGCTTTATTCATTCCATTTCCTCCCAGATCCTGCAGCCGCGAACACGCTCACAGGGACGCTCCGCAGCAAAAACAGAGGGTTAAGGCAACTCCACATATTGCTGCTTCTGTGGGCTGCCGCATTGCCTCATCACAAGGCACGGTTGATTGTCGTTGACGCCAATCGCCATTTCAAGCAGCGCACCCTGCACAGGAATAAACGCCTGTGGAACCAGCAGATTTTTGACTTCTCCATCGATTTGTACAGACACGACATCCTTCTGAACCCCAAAAAACGGGCCGACAAACTGCGCTCGCTCCAGTTCCGCTTTATCCTGCCCTTTTTGCGCAAGAGGAATAAGTGTCCAGGCTTTTCCATCGTAAACGCGCAGAGAAACATCATGCTCCATTGTGCTTTCGGCAAGATACGTTTTCCCCAGCCCGATGATCTGATCCGGCTTCACCTGGAGGGGCTGATTTTTCTGGAGCGGGTCGTTGACAAACCGCTCGTCCGGCAACAGCGGGTCAGCCGAGAGGTATTCCCGGATGTAGAAATCAAACAGGTGCAGCGCGGCGGCGCGTCCCGTCAAAATGATTTTTAAATCGCCGGAATCCATCGCCTCGGGCGCCTCCGAGCGGGCCTGCTCCAGCAAAGCCAGGAGCGCGTCCCGCCCCGGGGTGGCCAACGCCTCTAACGCGGAGCAGGAAATTTCGTGATCCGCAATTCGCAGCGCCTGCTGGTC
>JAJQBR010000149.1 GCA_021203185.1 Clostridiales bacterium | reverse complement strand
TGGCGACGGTGACGTTGGGGCCGAACATGGTGCAGTCCCCCACATAGATGTGGGTGTCGTCCACCAGGGTCAGATTGAAGTTGGCATAGATATTCTTGCCAAAGTGGACATGACGACCGGCCCAGTTGGCGTGAAAGGGCGGCTCGATGTAGCAGCCCTCACCGATGTCCGCGAACATCTGCCCCAGCAGCTGCTCCCGCCGCTTCCCCTGAGAAGGACGGGTCTGGTTGTAGTCGTACAGCAGCTCCATATATTGGGTCTGTTGGGCCATCAGGCTCTCATCCGTGGGGAGGTACAGCTCCCCGGAGTGCATTAGCTCATAACTGTCCATTGTTTACTCCCCGCAGAGGACGGTTTTCAGCACGGCCAGCCCCCGGTCCATCTCCGCCTGGGTAATGACCAGCGGCGGCAGCAACCGGATGGTCTTGGGGCCGGCGGTCAGCACCAACAGGTTGTTGTCGTAGATCTGTTTGACCAGAGCGGAGCGATCTGCGCCGTCTTTCAGAACGATGCCCACCATCAGGCCCATGCCCCGCACTGTCTCCACACAGGGGGCGTCAAAGGCGGTGATGGCGGCGCGGAGGTATTCGCCCTTCTCGTTGACGGACGCCAGGAAGTCGCCGTCCATGGTGTCCAGCACGGCGCAGGCAGCGGCGGCAGCGATGGGGTTGCCGCCAAAGGTGGTGGCGTGGGTGCCGGGGGTCAGGACGTTGCGGCACTTCTCGTTGCACAGCACACCCGCCATGGGCAGGCCCCCGGCGATGCCTTTTGCGAAGGTCACGGCGTCGGGCTGGATGCCATACTGCTGGAAGCAGAACAGGGAACCGGTGCGGCCAATGCCGGTCTGCACCTCGTCCACCAGCAGGAGGTAATCATTCTCGGCGCAGTAGGCGGCCAGGTCCTGAACGAATTTCTTGTCCAGGGGCAACACGCCGCCCTCGCCCTGGATCAGCTCCAAGAACACGGCGCAGGTGTCCTCTCCGGCCTGAGCCTGGACGGAGGCCAGGTCATTGGCCTCGGCATAGCGGAAACCCTCGGTGAAGGGGAAGAAGTAGTTGTGGAACACGTCCTGTCCCGTGGCTTGGAGGGTGGTGATGGTGCGGCCGTGGAAGGAGTTGTGGAGGGTGATGATGGTAGAACGGCCTTTGCCGTACTTGTCGAAGGAGTATTTCCGGGCCAGCTTGATGATGCCCTCGTTGGCCTCGCCGCCGCCGTTGGCGAAAAACGCCGCCGCCATGCCGGAGCGGGTGCAGAGTTTTTCGGCCAGGCGAGCGTAAGGCTCGGTGTAAAACAGGTTGGAGGCGTGGGCCAGCTTGTGGGCCTGGGTCTCCACCGCCTCCAGCCAGGCGGGGTGGCCGTAGCCCAGAGAGGCCACGCCGATGCCGCTGGCAAAGTCGATGTATTCCTCGCCCTCCAGTCCGTAGAGGGTGGAACCCTGGCCGTGGTCCAGCGCCACATCGAAGCGGCCATAGGTCTGCATGGTGTACTGGTGGTCCAGCGCCTTTAATTCGTCAAATGTCATAGAAGGAACCTTCTTTCGGAGAAAGGATGGGGGAAGAAACCCCTCCACCATGCTAACGCATGGTCCCCCTCCCCTTTCAGGGCAGGGAGCAAAGCGGAAGTGCCGCTTGACGGCGGAGGCGAGGGGGATAGTGCTTATCATCTGGTCAATTATTTTGCCCAGCATAGTACAAATTTCCCACATAGAGTTGCGATTCGACAACTGACCGCACCTCTTGCCTCCTCTGTGAAGCGCTGGCCGAATGGCCAATTCCTTTTTAGTGCAAATGCAGGGAGCTATGGCCCTTTGGGGCCATGCGAGTCGCAAAGGGGAGGTGTCACGGCGTATGCCGTGACGGAGGGGTTTTCCGTCAAAACGGAACAAAAGCTACAAAATAAGGATTTCGCGTATTTTCCAGCTCCTACAGCATCATGGTCCCCATGGGCTGGTCGGACAGCAGCTCGATGAGGATGGAGTGGGGGATGCGCCCGTCCAAAATGTGGCTGCGCTTGACCCCCCAGCGGACGGCCTCCACGCAGCATTCCACCTTGGGGATCATGCCGCCGGTGATAACGCCCTTCTTTTTCAGCATGGGTACGTCGGACATCCGAATCTCAGGGATGAGGGTACTCTCGTCCCTGGGGTCCATCAGCAAACCCCGCACGTCGGTGAGCAGCACCAGCTTTTCAGCCTTCAAAGCAATCGCCAGCTTGGAGGCGGCGGTGTCCGCGTTGATGTTATAGGAACACTCGGCGTCGCAGCCCTGGGCCACGGTGGAAATGACGGGGATGTAACCATGTTCCAGGCAGTCCACCACCACGGCGGGGTTCACATGGGTGATTTCACCCACCAGACCGTATTTGGGATCCTTGATTTTGGCCTGGAACAGCCCGCCGTCGATGCCGCACAGCCCCATGGCCCTGCCGCCTCTGCGGTTCAGAGCGGCCACCAGGTTTTTGTTTACCTTGCCGCACAGCACTTCCTGAACCACGTCGATGGTCTCCTCGTCGGTGTAGCGCAGTCCGTCCACGAATTTGGACTCCTTGCCGATTTTTTTCAGCATGGCGCTGATCTCCGGCCCGCCGCCGTGGACCAACACCACGTTGATGCCCACCAGATGGAGCAGGATCACATCGCTCATCACCGCGTCCCGCAGCTCCTCGGACACCATGGCGTTGCCGCCGTATTTCACCACAACGGTCTTGCCGCTGTATTTCTGGATGTAAGGGAGGGCCTCAGCCAGCACCTGGGCCCTGGCCACATAGTCGTAAGCCATAGTTTCCATTAACCTTTCAAATTCTCTCTATCAGGTGCGGTAATCCCCGTTGATCTTCACATAGTCATAGGTCAAATCGCAGCCCCAGCAGGTGGCGTAGTTCTCCCCCTCGTTCAGGTCGATGTCGATGACGACCTCCTCCTGGGAGAGAATTTCCTTTGCCTTGTCCTCGTCGAAGGGAACCTCCGCGCCACCCTTGCAGACCAGGATTTCCCCGGCGCAGGAGCAGAACTTCACGTCCACCCGCTCCGGGCGGAAGGGGGCCTTGGAGTAGCCCATGGCACACAGCACCCGGCCCCAGTTGGCGTCCGCGCCGAACATGGCGGCCTTGACCAGAGAGGAACCAACGACGGCCTTGCTCAACCGCTCGGCGGCGTCCTCGCCGCGGGAGCCGTGGACGGTGCAGGTCAGCAGGCGGCTGGCCCCTTCGCCGTCGGCGGCGATGGCCCGGGCCAGGTAGGTCAGCACCTCGGTCAGAGCGGCCTTGAACGCCACATAGTTGTTGTCCTTCCACTCGATCAAGTCGTTACCCGCCAGACCGTTGCAGAGGATGGCGCAGGTGTCGTTGGTGGAGGTGTCCCCGTCCACCGTCACCCGGTTAAAGGTGCGGGGAACCACCTCATGGAGCATGGTGCTGAGCATCTCCGGGGTGATGGCACAGTCGGAGGTCAGGAAGCACAGCATCGTTCCCATGTTGGGGTGAATCATGCCGGAGCCTTTGGCAATGCCGCCCAGGGTGACGAGCTTATCCCCCATCTCCACCTGCACCGCAATTTCCTTGCGTTTGGTGTCGGTGGTCATAATGGCGTTGGCGGCGTCGGCGGAGCCGTCCCGGCTGAGCCTGGCTGTCAGTGCGGGCATGGCGTTGGTAATGGCGTCGATGTTCATCTCCTGGCCGATGACGCCAGTGGAGGCCACAACGAAGTCCCGGGGGGCGCGTCCCGTGGCGGCTGCCGCCGCCGCACACATCTCGTCGGCCTTCTCGTGGCTGAGAGGGGTGCAGGCGTTGGCGTTGCTGGAGTTTGCCACCACGCCCCAGGCGGCGCCGTCCTCCAGGTGGGCCATCGTCACGTAGATGGGGGCGCACTTCACCCGGTTGGTGGTGTACATGGCTGCGGCGGCGCACTCCGCCTCGGACAAAATCAGGGCCAGGTCGTTTTTCTCCGGGCTGCTGTCGGCCTTGACCCCGGCGTGAATACCGGCCGCCGTGAAGCCCTTCGCGGCGCAGACGCCGCCGGAAATCTGTTTCATATTCTTTCCTCCATTCCGCCGCAAAACGGCATTTTAGCTGTTAGCTCTTAGCTATTAGCTGTTAGCTTTGTGGTACTACTCTTTTCGCTCTACGATTAGGGTTTGCAATACCTGACTAACAGCTCATCTAGCTAACGGCTCACACTTCTTACAAACTCAGGCTGGCCGTCTCCTCGAAGCCCAGCATCAGGTTCATGTTCTGCACCGCCGCGCCGGAGGCCCCTTTGCCCAGGTTGTCGAACAGGGCGGTGACGGTGGTCTGCCGATCGTTGCCGCAGACCACCAGCTGGAGGGTGTCCTTCCCGGCCAGGGTGTTGGCGGCTATCATAGGTTCATTATACCCCAGTTCGGCCACCGAAACAAGAGCGGAACCGGCATAATGAGCCAACAACGCCTGTCGGATGTCCTCGGTGGTGGGGTTGCCGTTCAGTTTGGCGTTGTGGAGCAGAATGGTGGTTGCCATGCCCTTATAGTAATCGTCCACCACCGGGCAGAACACCGGGGCGAAGTCCAGCCCGCAGACCTTCTGCATCTCCGGGATGTGCTTGTGGTTCAGGGTCAGGCCGTAAATGCGGGGGGAGGACAGCTTCACGTCCCGCTCCGCCGCCTCGTAGTCCGCAATCATGCCCTTGCCGCCGCCGGAGTAACCGGTCAGGGAATAGCAGGTCAGGGGGTAATCCGCAGGCAGAATCCCCGCCTGCACCAGCGGCGCGGCGGAGGAAATCAGCCCCGTAGCGTGACAGCCGGGATTCGCCACCCGCTTGGACTGGATGATCTTCTCCTTCTGGCCGGGAGCCAGCTCCGGGAAGCCGTAGACCCACGCCGGATTGGTCCGGTGGGCGGTAGAGGCGTCGATGATGCGGGTGGCGGGGTTGCTCACCAGGGACACCGCCTCCACAGCGGCCTTGTCCGGCAGGCACAGAAACACCAAATCCGCGCTGTTGATGAGCCGCGCCCGCTCCACATTGTCGTGGCGCTTGTCGTCGTCAATGCGCAGTAACTCGATATCATTCCGGGCGGCGAGCCGGTCCATGATTTGCAGGCCGGTGGTACCGGCCTGGCCGTCGATGTAAATTTTCGGTTTCATAAACGCCTCCGTTTGGCTGTCGGGTCGTTTGTTTTTGTTGTCCTCTTGAATCGGTCTTATCAGCCAGTACAGCCGAAACCCCTCCGTCACGGCTTACGCCGTGCCACCTCCGCCGTCAAGCGGCACTTCCGGAGCTTCGCCCCTCCCTGCCCTTTCAGGGAAGGCAAGAGGGGTGGTCAGTTGTCAAATCGCAGTTCTCCGCAGAAAACGTGTACTGCGCAGGACAAATATGCTGACCAAACGGCAAGCACTATCTGAACTAACAGCTAACGGCTAAAAGCTAACAGCTAACAGCTCATTTCACATTGCGAATTGCAAATGAAAAACAGAGAAGGGCAAGTGTTTCCACTCGCCCTGCTGTCAAAGCGATTCTATTATCCTTCCGTCTTTTCCGGGGTGTGCTGGGCCACAAAGTCCTTGATGGCATTGATTTGCCGGGTCACGTCCTCAGCGGACGGGCCGCCCAGCACCTTGCGCTCGTGGACGCAGCGTTTCAGCTCCAGCGCCTCGTAGATGTCCGAGTCGAACAACTCAGAGATGGCCCGGAAGTCCCGGAGGGTCAGGGTCTCCAGCGTCTCGCCGGACTTGATACACATATTCACCAGACGGCCGACAATCATGTAAGCCTCCCGGAAGGGCATCCCCCGCTTGGTCAGGTAGTCAGCGCAGTCGGTGGCGTTGATGAAGCCGCCTGCCGCCGCCTTGGACATATTCTTGGGCCGGACGGTCAGGGTGTCCAGCATGGCGGCGAACACCGGCACACACATCTCCACGGTGTCGATGGCGTCGAACACCGGCTCCTTGTCCTCCTGCATATCCTTGTTATAGGCCAGGGGCAGGCCCTTCATCACCGTCAGCAGGGAAACCAAATCGCCGTAGACCCGCCCGGTCTTGCCCCGCACCAGCTCGGCCACGTCGGGGTTCTTCTTCTGTGGCATGATGGAGGAGCCGGTGGAATAGGCGTCGTCCAAATCCACAAACTTGAACTCCCAGCTGCACCACAGGATGACCTCCTCGGAGAACCGGGACAGGTGCATCATCAGCAGCGAGCAGGCGGACAGGAACTCGATGGCATAGTCCCGGTCGGAGACGGAGTCCAGAGAGTTGTCGGTGGGCTTTTTAAAGCCCAGCAGCTGGGCGGTGCGCTCCCGGTCCACGGGATAGGTAGAGGTTGCCAGCGCCCCGGCGCCCAGGGGACACTCGTCCATCCGCTCCAGGCAGTCCTCGAAGCGGGTCACGTCCCGGCGAAGCATATTGGCGTAGGCCATCATGTAGTGGGCGAAGGTGGTGGGCTGCGCCCGCTGGAGGTGGGTGTAACCAGGCATCACGGTGGTCAGGTTTTCCTCCGCCTTGCGGATGAGGACCTTCTCCAGGTCCAGTATCTGGCCGATGATGACGGGGATTTCCTCCTTGACGAACAGGCGGAAGTCCACCGCCACCTGGTCGTTGCGGCTGCGGCCCGTGTGGAGCCTCTTGCCCGCATCGCCAATGCGCTGGGTCAGGATGGTTTCGATGTTCATGTGGATGTCCTCGTTGTCCAGCGAGAACTCCACGCCGCCCTCCTCAATGTCGGCCAAAATTGCTTTCAGGCCGGTGATGATTTCGTCGGCGTCCTCCTGAGAGATGATACCCTGCTCCCCCAGCATGGTGGCGTGGGCGATGGAACCGGTGATGTCCTGCTGATAAAGGCGGGCGTCAAAGCCGATGGAGGCGTTAAAGTCGTTGACTAAGGTGTTGGTTTCCTTCTGGAACCGTCCGGCCCAGAGCTTCATATGCGGTCACTCCTTCCCACAGGTGGGAGACTTTTTTCAATGTGCGATTAGCAATGTGCAATGGACGAATTTTCAGCCATATGCGCCGCCAAAACACATCGTTCAGAAATTACGTTCGTTTCCTGTAGGGACAGCAAAAACAAAGCCGTGTGCGTTTCTGCTGTCTTATAGGAAAAATTGCCGCACTTGGGAAAGTGCGGCAATTCCAATCAGAAAGGTTCTTTCCCGGAGAAAAACGCTGAATTGGGAAACTTACTTCAGCTTGCCCATCTCCCGCAGCGCCTGGACCTTGGTGGGCAGGCCCCACAGGTTGATGAACCCGGCGGAGTCCTTCTGGTCGTAGTCGGACTCGTCGAAGGTGGCCAGCTCCTCAGAGTACAGGGAGTAGGGGGAGGTCATACCGGCGGGGATGATGTTGCCCTTGTACAGCTTGAGCTTGACGGTGCCGGTGACGAACTCCTGGGTCTTGTCCACGAAAGCGGAGAGGGCTTCCCGCAGAGGGGAGTACCACTTGCCGTTGTAGACCAGGTCAGCGAAGTCCACAGCCAGCTTCTGCTTCTCGTGCATGGTGTCCTTGTCCACGCAGAGGGTCTCCAGCAGGTCGTGGGCCGCATACAGGATGGTGCCGCCCGGCGTCTCGTAGACGCCCCGGTCCTTCATGCCCACCAGCCGGTTTTCCACGATGTCGATAATGCCGATGCCGTTCTGTCCGCCGTAGACGTTCAGGTCCCGGATGATGTCGGTGGCGCTCTTCTTCTCGCCGTTGATGGCAACCGGCGCGCCCTGCTCGAAGTCCAGGGTGATGTAGGTGGGCTTGTCCGGCGCCTGGATGGGGGAGATGCCCATCTCCAGGAAACCGGGCTTGTCGTAATCCGGCTCGTTGGCGGGGTTCTCCAGGTCCAGGCCCTCGTGGGACAGGTGCCACAGGTTCTTGTCCTTGGAGTAGTTGGTCTCCCGGTTGATTTTCAGGGGGACGTTGTGGGCCTCGGCGTAGTCGATTTCCTCGTCACGGCTCTTGATGTCCCACTCCCGCCAGGGGGCGATGATCTTCATGCCGGGGGCGAAACGCTTGATGGCCAGCTCGAACCGAACCTGGTCGTTGCCCTTGCCGGTGCAGCCGTGGCAGATGGCGTCCGCGCCCTCTTCCAGGGCGATTTTCGCCAAGGCCTTGCCGATGACAGGGCGGGCGAAAGCGGTACCCAGCAGATAGGTCTCGTACTTGGCCCCGGCCTTGACGGAGGGGATGATGACGTCGTTGACCATCTCGTCGGTCAGGTCGGCCACGATGAGCTTGGACGCGCCGGTTTTCAGCGCCTTTTCCTCCAGGCCCTCCAGCTCGTCGGCCTGGCCCACGTTGCCGGACACGGCGATGATTTCAGGGTTGTTATAATTCTCCTTGAGCCAGGGGATGATGATCGATGTATCCAGACCGCCGGAATAGGCGAGAACCACTTTTTTGACTTCAGCCATGATAGAACGTCTCCTTCAAAACTTACTGGGAACGGCCCTGCCGTTCATCGTGATAAATACTAACACGGTTCTCAGCGGATTGCAAGCACAATTTTGCATAATCATTCAAAATTTTTTTCTGTAAACTGTTCAATATTCATAAATACCGTATAATTATACAGAATATACGAGAATAAGTGAATATTTATAAGGATGCCAGCTATAACGCCGCCAGGACGCAAAATATTTTTGAAAGATTTCGCTTTGCGTCTTGCATTTTTCCGTCCGTTCTGCTATAATAATCCCAACGAAGCGAAGAGGCTCTGTGCAAACAGGGCCTCTTTTTTTGCGTTTTCAGCGAAGGAGGAAGGCTGCGATGTATCCGCTGCTGACAATCGACCACGAAAAAATAGCGGCAAATGTGCGCCAGATGGTGGCCTACTGCGGGCAATATGGCATTGAAATCACTGGCGTTACCAAGGTGGTGTGCGGCGACCCGGAGATCGCCCGTATTTACATCGACAACGGCATTTCCCGCATTGGCGACTCCCGCGTGTCCAACCTGAAAAAACTGGCCTGGCTGCCCTGCGAAAAATGGCTGATTCGGATGCCCATGTGTTCCGAGGCGGAGGACGTGGTACGCTGGGCGGATGTGTCGCTGAACTCCGAACTGGACACGCTGAAAGCTCTAGCCAGGGCCTGCCGCGCCCTGCGGAAAACCCATAAAGTGGTGCTGATGTACGACCTGGGAGACATCCGGGAGGGGTTCCTCTCTATAGACGAAATCCGCGCCGCCGCAGACTACGCCCGCCGGACGCCGGAGCTGGAGCTGTACGGCGTTGGCACCAACCTGACCTGCTTCTCCTTCATCCAGCCGGACACGGAAAAGCTGACCCTGTTGACCCAGGTGGCGGAGCAACTTCACGCCACCCCCTGCATCAGCGGCGGCAACTCCGCCACCCTGGATCTGATGTTCCGGGGCGGCATCCCTAAGGAAGTCAATCTGCTGCGGCTGGGGGAGAGCCTGCTCTTTGGCCGGGAGCGGGCCAAATACCGCTACCTGGACGGCACCTACAACGACGCTTTCCGCTTGCAGGCGGAGATCATCGAGCTGAAAGAGAAGCCCTCTCTGCCCTGGGGGACCGTGGGCGTGGACAGCTACGGCAACTCCCCCACGTTCACCGACCGGGGCGTGCGGATGAAGGCCATCTGCGCCCTGGGCAAGCAGGACGTGGACGTGGAAACCATGTGGCCCATCGACGAGGGGATCCACATCCTGGGGGCCAGCAGCGACCACCTGATGCTGGACGTGGAGGACAGCGAGGTGGAGTATCGGGTGGGGGACACCATCGAGTTCCGGCTGGGGTATTTCGCCCTGATGCGGGCCTATACCAGCAGCTATGTGACCAAGCTGCACCTGAACCGCCAGGAGGAGAGCATTTCCGTGCCGTTTTCGGAGGAGGAGTTGTCCCGGGTGGTTAGCGCTGCGGCGGTGTGAGGCAATTTGCAATATTGTCTATCCCTTTTACTCAGCCATGTGCTAGTAACCCCTCCGCCACCGCCTAAAGGCGGCGGCCCTCCTCCCCTTTCGGGGGAGGCAAGGGGGCTAGTGCTTATCGTTTGCTTGCCGTTTTGCTCAAACAAGATAGATTTTGTAACGTTTTGTAACGTAATTTAAACAATAGAAGAACTTTTATCCATAAAAAAGTATCTTTCCGCAACTGACCACCCCTCTTGCCGCCCCTGAAAGGGCAGGGAGGGGCAAAGCCCCGGAAGTGCCGCTTGACGGCGGAGGGGGACCATGCGAAGCATGGTGGAGGGGTTTCACGCCGGAATTACTAACAAGGCTGATTCAAAGGGATAATCAGTTTTGCAATTAGCAGTGTGCAATGAAACTAAAAACGAAACGCCGGGAGCGTTGCAGACAAAAACAGTCTGCAGCGCTCCCGCTTTTGCGGTTTATGAAATTTCCCGCTCCTGTTTTCAGGCGTTGTCAAACGCCGGAAAAACTGTTATAATACCATCTGGCGGCAAACTTGCTGCGGCAGGGGAAAGGGGAACCCCCCAGCACTCTCCACAGGCACGACCAGAAGCGAACGAGGTGGGAGAAATGACACGATATGCACCGGAAACCATGAGCAGGCGGGATCTGCGCAAGTGCTACAGCCGGTTTTCCATCAGCGTGATTTTGCTGGTCGTGCTGACCCAGGCGTTGGGTGCTGGGCTGTACTACGCGGCGGTGCGGTTTTTCCCCCAATACTACCGGGACGCCTTTTGGGGGCCGGTGCTGGCCCTGGCCATCAACGATGTGTCGGTCTACCTGCCGGGGCTGATCGTCTTTCCGCTGGCTCTGCGGCGGCTGCCCAGGGGAAACCCCATCCCGGTGGATCGGCTGAGCCTGTGGGAGTTCATTCAGGCAGCGGTGTTCTCCTTCGGCGTGGGCTACGGCTGCTCGCTGCTGTCCTCTCTGGTCATCACCGCGCTGGAGCATCTGTCGGGCCATACCACCACCAATGTGGTGGATTCCTTTAGTGCGTCTCTTCCCATTTGGCTGACGGCGGTGGCCTTTGTGCTGGTGGCCCCGGTGATGGAAGAACTGCTCTTCCGGCGTATCCTGCTGCGGCGGCTGCTGGGGCTGGGGGACGTGTCGGCGGTGGTGCTGTCCGCCCTGGCTTTCGCCCTGTTCCACGCCAACCTGTACCAGACGGCTTACGCCTTCGTACTGGGGCTGGTGTTCGGGGCCATCGTCCTGCTGACCGGCTCCATCCGGGACACCATTTTGCTGCATATGCTCATCAACGGCTTTAGCGTGATGATGCAGCTGAACCTGCCCAACGAGGTATTTATGGCTGCAAGCCTCTTCATTTTCCTCTCTATCGGCATCGCCATCGCCATGTTCCTGGCGGTGCGCCGGGGCTACCACATGGAGCCGGGGCCGCTGCCCTTCCGCCCCCGGGAGAAGGCACGGGCCTGCCGTAAGTCGGTGTGGTTCTGGGTCATGCTGGTGCTGGGGCTGGGCTACAGCGCCGTGACTATTTTCCTTTGAAACACCGCCGCCCCTCCCGCCGAACCGCCTGCGTCCGGTATGGGATCTCCCCATTATGCAGGCAATTCTGAATGGAAGAAAGAAGTATTTGTTTGAACTTTCAAGACTGTCATCTCATTGACCCCATTGTCAAAGCCCTGACGGAACAGGGCTACACCCAGCCCACCGCAATACAGGCGGGGGCCATTCCCCCAGCGCTGGAGGGCCGGGACGTGTTGGGCTGCGCCCGCACCGGCACCGGCAAGACCTGCGCTTTCGCCGCGCCCATCCTCCAGCGGCTGAGCCAGACCCCCGTGGAGGGGCGGCCCATCCGCGCCCTGGTGCTGACCCCCACCCGGGAGTTGGCGATTCAAAACCAGGAGTGTTTTGTCAACTACGGGAAGTATCTCGACGTCAGCAGCGTGGTTATCTTCGGCGGCGTGGGCCAGGCCCCCCAGGTGGAGGCCATCCAGAAGGGGGCCGACGTGCTGGTGGCTACCCCCGGCCGGTTGGCCGACCTGTACCAGCAGGGGTATCTCGACCTGTCCAGGCTGGAGATTTTCGTGCTGGACGAGGCCGACCGGATGCTGGACATGGGCTTCATTCACGATGTGAAAAAAATCCTCCAGTGGCTGCCCAAAAAGAAGCAGACCCTGTTTTTCTCCGCCACCATGCCGGAGGAGATCACCCAGCTGGTGAACAGCCTGCTCTATAGGCCTGTCCGGGTGGCGGTGGACCCGGTGAACAGCACTGTGGACACCATCCGCCAGCAGGTCTATCTGGTGGACCGGGTCAACAAGACCAGGCTGCTGGTTTCCCTGCTGGAGGAACAGGATTTATCCTCGGTGCCGGTCTTTACCCGCACCAAGCACGGGGCCAACAAGGTCAGCAAGGACCTGACGAAAGCGGGTGTCTCCGCCGCCGCCATCCACGGCAACAAGAGCCAGACCGCCCGGCAGGAGGCCCTGGCCGGGTTCAAAGAGGGCAAAATCCGGGTGTTGGTGGCGACAGACATCGCCGCCCGTGGGCTGGACATCGAGGATCTGGCCTGTGTGGTCAACTACAACCTGCCCGAAGTGCCGGAGACCTACGTCCACCGCATTGGCCGGACAGGCCGGGCGGTCCGGGGCGGGCTTGCCATCGCCTTCTGCGACTACAACGAGCAGCCCCTGCTGAAGGACATCGAAAAGCTCATGGGCAAGAAGGTCCCCCAGGTGAAGGACCACCCCTGGCCCATGCAGAACTTTGACCCCCCGGACAAGGACAAGGGGGGCAAGGTCCGCAACCCGGAAGATGAGGAGGCCCGCGCCGCCGCCCGCGAGCTGGCGAAGGCCCGCCGGGAAGCCAACGCCGCCCGACAGAACGCCTCCGCCCCTGCGGAGAATGCCTCTGCCTCCGAAAAGGGGAAGGGGAACAAAAAGGGCAAAAAGGCCCAGAAACCGGCCCAGCCGGAGCCGGTGGTGTCCATCCCCGACCTGCTGCCCAAACGGGAGGAGGGTAGGTTACAATACGAAGTGCAACACCTTCAAATTCTTCAAATAAA
>JAJQBR010000040.1 GCA_021203185.1 Clostridiales bacterium | reverse complement strand
CGCCTCCCCTGAAAGGGGAGGGGGACCATGCGAAGCATGGTGGAGGGGTTTCCACGGCTGGAATCATAAATAAGGTTGATTCAAAGGGATAACCAGTTTTATTTTTCCCGAATCATACTGCTATTCCACTTCCAGGCTGTCCACATAGAACTCCCGGCCCTGGAGCAGCTTCAGGTCAGTGCCGCCGCACTGTGGGCAGCAGATGTGGAGCTTGTCCACCTGCCCCTCCCAGCCGCAGCGCTGGCAGCGCATAAGGATGGGCAGCCGCTCCAGCTTCAGCGCCGCGCCCTCGGCCACGGTGCCTTTGCTGATGATGTCGAAGTAGTCCTGGACGCACTGGGGGACGACGCCGGAATAGTCGCCGATTTTCAGGCGGATTTCCAGCACCCGCTTTACGCCGTTTTCCTGCGCCGCCTGCTCGGCGATTTTCAGGATACTCTGGGTGATGGCCAGCTCGTGCATCTTACCGGTCCAGACAGGAGAAGCAGGGGTCGATGGAGGCGACAATCAGGCCCGCGTCCGCCACGGTGTTGCCCCGCAGCATGGTGGCCACGGTGGGAGCGTTCTTGAAGGTGGGGACGTGGAGGCTCAGCCGGGCGTTGGTCTGGCCGCCGTCGGTGACAACCTGATAGACCAGGGGGCCGCGGGGGGCCTCATACCGGGCCACGAACTCCCCGGCGGGGACTTTGGGCATCTTGTTGCCCAGGTTGATGGGGCCTTCCGGCAGGTTGTCTACCGCCTGGCGGATGATTTTGATGCTCTCGTAAATCTCCAGTACGCGGATGACCACACGGGCGTACACGTCGCAGCTCTGCTGCACCGGCACGGCGAAGTCGAAGTCCTCATAGGAGGAATAGGGAGAATCCCGCCGCACGTCCATGTCCACCCCGGAGGCCCTGGCGTGGGGGCCTGCGGCCCCGATGCGGACGGCGTCCTCGGTGGTCAGCACGCCTACGCCTTTGGTGCGCATGGCGAGGGTCTTGTCGGTGGTCAGGTAGTGGGTGAGTGGGGCCATCTTCTGCTCCAGGTCGTCCATAGCGGCGAGGATGGTCTTGCGCTTTTCCTCGTCGATGTCCCGCCGGGCGCCGCCGATGGTGTTCATGGCGTAGTTGACCCGGTTGCCGGTGATGGCCTCCAGGGTGTCCATGGTCCGCTCCCGGTCGTTCCAGCACTGCATGAACATACTGTCGTGGCCCACGATGTGGCAGGCGATGCCCAGCCACAGCAAATGGGAGTGGATGCGCTCCAGCTCGCTGATGATGACCCGGATATACTGGCCCCGCTTGGGGACCTCCATCCCGGCGATGTTCTCCACGCACATGGCGTAGGTCATGGCGTGGGAGTGGGAGCAGATGCCGCACACCCGCTCCACCAGCACGATGGTCTGGATGAAGTTCCGCTCCTGGGCCAGCTTTTCGATGCCCCGGTGGTTGTAGCCCACAAAGGTTTTGGCATCGGTGATCTGTTCGCCGTCCACCGTCAGGCGGACGTGAATCGGCTCCTCCAGGGCGGGATGATAAGGGCCGATGGGAATGGTATAGCTCATAAGCAGCTCCCTCTTTTTACGCCCCGCAGGGCGATATTCATTCGGTGTTGCGAGGCAGTTTGTGAAAAATATCACGTTGTCTCTTATTATAAAAAAAACAGCGAAAATGTCAACCATCATCTGAAAAAACAGTTGGGAATTGTTGCAGATTGGCTAAACCAGTTTTGCTCTGCAGCAGGGGCCGCCTTACGCGGGGTACGCCTCCGGTTTTCACCAGACAGAGCGGTGCAGCGGCGCAAAAGCGATGTAAACCGCCCATGTGCCGATAGGTTCTCCGCTTTGAACGAAGGAGCCGCTCTTCTTCTGTGAAAAACGCTTATCCAGTGCGAAGCAGCCGAAGCCGGCGACTTGACAAAACAGGGGAAATCATATATAACAGAAACAGAAAGCAACGGAACCGCCCAAAAAGGAGCTGCGCAATGACTACATTAGAACTGTTACAGGCTGCCCAGGCCGCCAAACCCGCCGTGAACGCGGCGGACACCGAGACGAAAAACCGCGCCCTTTGCGCCATGGCCGATGCGCTGGAGGCCGCAGAGGGGGACATCCTGGCCGCCAACCAACTGGACCTGGACGCCGCGAAGGGTTCCATCAGCCCGGTGATGCTGGACCGGCTGGCGCTGTCCTCCGCCCGCATCCGGGATATGGCCAAAGGCATCCGGGACGTGGTCCAACTGCCCGACCCGGTGGGCCAGGTGCTGACCGAAGTGAAGCGGCCCAACGGCCTGGTCATCCGCCGGACGGCGGTGCCGATGGGCGTCATCGCCATCATCTACGAGAGCCGCCCCAACGTCACCAGCGACGCCGCAGCCCTGGCGCTGAAAAGCGGCAACGTCTGCGTCCTCCGGGGCGGCAAGGAGGCCCACCGCAGCGCGGCGGCCATTGTGGACGCCATGCGGGTCGGTCTGCGGGCCGTGGGCCTGCCGGAGAGCGCCGTCTCCCTGGTGGAGGACACCTCCCGCGCCTCGTCCAACGAACTGATGACCGCAGTGGGGCTGGTGGATCTGCTGATTCCCCGGGGCGGCAAAGGCCTGATCTCCGCCTGCGTCGCCAACGCAAAGGTACCCTGCATCCAGACAGGCACCGGTATCTGTCACGTCTACGTGGACGCCGCCGCCGACCTGGACATGGCGCTGAACATCATTGAGAACGCCAAAACCAGCCGCCCCTCTGTGTGCAACGCTGAGGAGGTCTGCGTGGTTCACTCCGCCGTGGCGGAGCGGTTCCTGCCGATGCTAAAAACGCGGCTGGTGGACGAGCGGCCGGAGAACCCGGTGGAGCTGCGGCTGGACGAGCGGGCGCAGGCCATCATTTCCGGCGTACCGGCGGGGGAGAACGACTTCGACACGGAGTTTTTGGACTACATCCTGGCCGTGAAGGTGGTGGACAGCGTGGAGGAGGCCATCGCCCACATCTCCGCCCATTCCACCGGCCACAGCGACGCCATTATCACCGCCGACGACCAGGCCGCCGCCAAGTTCACCGCTGGGGTGGACAGCGCCGCCGTCTATGTCAACGCCTCCACCCGCTTCACCGACGGGGGCGAGTTCGGTTTGGGCTGCGAAATGGGCATTTCCACCCAGAAGCTCCACGCCAGAGGGCCGCTGGGCCTGGGCGAACTATGTACCTATAAATATATCATTCAGGGGGATGGACAGATTCGCTGAAGCGCGCTGCACACCCCCACAGAACGGGCTTGGGCCGCAGCGACTGCCGCGGCCCTTTTGCCGTTATCGAATGATTTCCGTTGTATAGGGGTCAATAATGACGGTTTCCAGCCCCTTTTTCAGGGCATAACTCAGGGTGTACCGGGTACCCCCTGCGCTTTTGCCGTCGTAGAGGGCGACAATGCGCTGGGACTGGTTTACCATATACCGGTCCCGGCGGAGCATACAGTCCCGGGTGCGTTCCGTCTGGATGAGGATTTGCCGGTCAGAGGGAATCTGATCCAGGATGCTCCGGTAACGCCGGACCTGCTCCTGGGGCCAGTCTTTCGTCTGATTCAGGCAGGGAATCGCCGCGTCCAGCCGCAGGTCGGGATGCGCCTCGCCGCAGGCCAGCACCGTCTCCGCAAACAGCAAATCTCCGCCCATGGCCATGCCGCACAGGAATCGGCGGAACCCCGCCCGGTACGCCCGCTCTATTTCATCGGCCAGCCGCGCTTGACAGGCGAGACACAGGGGAGCGGCCTCGTCCCCCCTCCAGGGCAGGTGGTTGGGTCGGTGGCCGGTAAAACAGCAGGTTTTCATAGGTTCCATCCCGGTCTCGCCTCGCTTTTCAAACATCAGTTCTATACTGTTCTTCATTATACGGGTCGCGCTTCCCGCTGTCAAGAAATCTTTTCAATTTTGTCACTTTCCCCTTGCAATCTGATAATGAGGTGCTATAATAACAATAACAACTGAATCATATGTCTTCAGGGCAGGGTGAAATTCCCGATCGGCGGTAAAGTCCGCGCGCGTAACGCATGAACCGGTGGAACTCCGGTACCGACAGTGAAAGTCTGGATGAAAGAAGATTGTATTCCATCGCACAGGGCCTGCGGCCCTGTCCCTGGCGTCGCCTGAAAGACAATCTTTCAGGCGTTTATTCTTGTCAAGGAGTGATTTTGTTATGAAAACCGCAGCAACAACCCACGTCAGCGCCGCCCGCCAGCGCAGCACCACAAGAGACATCACCGTGGCCGCCATGCTCTCCGCCGTGGCCTTTGTGCTGATGTTCATCGAGTTCCCCATCCCCATGCTCATCCCCAGCTTTGTGAAGATGGACGTCTCCGACCTGCCCGCCCTGCTGGGAACCTTCGCCCTGGGGCCGGTGTACGGGGTGGTCATCGAGCTGATGAAGAACCTGCTGCACCTGCTCATCAAGGGTACCTCCTCCGCCGGGGCCGGGGAGATTTTCAACTTCACCATGGGCGCGGTATTCGCCTTCACCGCCGGCGTGATTTACCAGTTGAAAAAGTCCCGAACCGGCGCCATTATCGGCTCCGTGGCGGGCGCGCTGGTCATGGCCCTCGTCAGCGTCCCCATGAACTACTTTGTGGTCTATCCCGCCTATGTGGTCTGCTACGGGATGCCCATGGACGCCATCATCGGGATGTACCAGGCCATTCTGCCCAGCGCCGACAGCCTGATCAAGTGCCTGGTGATCTTCAACCTGCCCTTTACCTTCGTCAAGGGGCTGTTGGACGCGCTGCTGTGCTACTTCATCTACAAGCCCCTGTCCCCCCTGCTCCACGGCAGGCGGTAAAAACCGGGCTGACGGGGAAAAACGCCCCATTCCCGCAATTTTAATACGTTTCAAGTGATTTCTGTCAGGTGTGGCTTGACAACAGCAGAATTTCCGATAGAATAAATATAGGAAACGGCGCGCTCTGCGCCGCCGAAGGGAAAATCGGGAAAGCTGGCACCAACCATCGTTGACCCGCACCCCGCCGGGGGCCGGGCCAGCAATGCACAAAAGGAGAGTTATCACATGAAACCTTACGCATTTGGAGTGGACATCGGGGGAACCACAGTCAAAATGGGCCTGTTCACCACAAAAGGGAAGCTGCTGGACAAATGGGAGATTCCCACCCGAACAGAACGGGACGGCGGCAACATCCTGCCGGACGTGGCCAAGGCGATTGTCAGCAAGCTCATCGATGAGGACATCTCCACTGAGAACGTGGAGGGCATCGGCATCGGCGTTCCCGGCCCCGTGGACGAAAACAACACCGTTTACCGCTGCGTGAACCTGGGCTGGGGTCAGTTCAATATCAGGGAGCGGATGAATGAGCTGCTGCCTCAAATCCCCAACGTGGCGGCGGCCAACGACGCCAACGTAGCCGCCCTGGGCGAACTGTGGCAGGGCGCCGCCAAGGATCACAAGAGCGCCGTCCTGTTCACCCTGGGTACCGGCGTCGGCGGCGGCGTGGTGCTGAACGAAAAAATCGTGGCCGGAACCAACGGCGGCGCCGGTGAGGTGGGGCATATGACCGTCAACCCCTATGAGTCGGTTCCCTGCGGCTGCGGCAAGTGCGGCTGTCTGGAACAGTACGCCTCCGCCAACGGCATTGTCCGCATGGCAAAGGTCATGCTGGCCGCCAGCGACAAGTATTCCGACCTGCGGGCAATGGACAATTTCACCTCCAAGGATATCTGCGACCTGGCCCGAAACGGCGAGGAAATGGCGATGGATATCGTGGACCGCTGCGGCAACTACCTGGGCCGGGCCATGAGCTACGTCTCCTGCACCCTGGACCCGGAGATTTACGTCATCGGCGGCGGCATGAGCCGGGCGGGGAACATCGTTACCAACTCCGTTAAAAGATATTACCACCGCTACGCCTTCCACGTTTCGGAAAAGACCGACGTGGTCATCGCTCAGCTGGGTAACGACGCGGGCATTTACGGCGGCGCGAAAATGGTCATTGACGGATGAGGAGCTATTGGCTGTTAGTCAGGCGCTGCATACCATAATTGAATTGCAAAGAAACACCCCCGCCGGTTTCCCGGCGGGGGTTCGTTTCGGTTTTAGTGGGGAACCTTTTCCAGCAGATCGTTCTTGATGGTGTACAGCTTGGGGGACAGGTCCACGTAGTATTTATGCGGGTTCTCGAACCGCTTGACCTCGTCCCACAGCAGGTCCACCTGCTGGGCGCAGTAGCGCTTCATCTCGTGGATGGAGGGGGACTGATAGACCAGCTTGCCGTCCTTGAAAATCGGCTCCATCAGCAGTCGGGCGGTGAAGTTGGTGCAGACCTTCCGCTTCCAGGGGTGGGCGGGGTCGAACAGCTCCAGATCCTTGTCCTGGTCGATGGTCTCGTCATAGACGCACAGCACATCGGCAAAGGCTTTGCCGGTGACGTTGTCATACAGGCGGTAGACCTTTTTGAAGTGGGGGTTGGTCAGTTTCTCCGGGTTCTCGGAAACCTTGATTTTGGGAACCACGTTGCCGTAGGCGTCCTCCACGGCGCAGAGCTTGTACACGCCGCCAAAGACGGGGTCGCTCTTGGAGGTGATCATCCGCTCGCCCACGCCGAACACGTCCAGCTTGGCCCCCTGGTGCAACAGGTCCCGAATGATGTACTCGTCCAGGGAGTTGGAAGCGCAGATGGTACATTCAGTCAGTCCCGCGTCATCCAGCATTTTCCGGGCCTTCTTGGAGAGATAGGTCAGGTCGCCGGAGTCCAGCCGGATGCCGCATTTGGTGATGCCCTGGGGCAGAAGCACCTCCTTGAAGGCGCGGATGGCGTTGGGTACGCCGGATTTCAGCACGTTGTAGGTGTCCACCAGCAGGGTGGCGTTGTGGGGGTACATCTCGCAGTAGGTCTTGAAGGCGGTGTACTCATCGGGGAACATCTGCACCCAGCTGTGGGCCATGGTGCCGGTGGCGGGAACCTCATAGTCCCGGTCGGCCTGGACGCAGGCAGTGCCGGAGCAGCCGGCGATGTAGGCGGCGCGGGCGCCCAGAATGGCGCCTTCCGGTCCCTGGGCGCGGCGAGAGCCGAACTCCGCTACGGGGCGGCCCTCCGCCGCCCGGACGATGCGGTTGGCTTTGGTGGCAATGAGACACTGGTGGTTCAGGGTCAGCAGCACAAAGGTCTCGATGAACTGGGCCTGCATCGCGGGGGCGCGGACGGTCATAATGGGTTCCCGGGGGAAGATGGGGGTTCCTTCCGGGACGGCCCAGATGTCGCCGGTGAAACGGAAGTCTTTCAGGTAGGTCAGAAAGTCCTCGTCGAAGCAGCCCTTGCCCCGGAGATAGGCGATGTCCTCCTCGGTGAATTTCAGGTTTTTCACGTAGTCGATGACCTGATCCAGCCCGGCGGCGATGGCGAAGCCGCCCTTGTCCGGCACGTCGCGGAAGAACACGTCAAAGTAGGAGATGGTGTCCTTCACAGGGGAACGGAAGTAGCCGTTGGCCATGCTCAGCTCGTAAAAATCGCACAGCATGGTGTAATTTGTCTGATTTTTCATGTTGATGCACTCCTCTGGGGGCAGTTTTGGTTAGGACAGGGTTCCTTAGGGAAGGAAAAGATTTTTCAGTTTCTTTTCAGCTTGTAGCTTATTATAATAGTGGGAGACACAAATTGCAAGCGTTCTTTTCAGCTGTCAAGACAGTATTACATGGTGAAACCTTTTCAGGTTTGTATAGTTTTTGTATGCGAAGGGTTAAATGGTTTCCCGGAAACGCATAAAAACAGGTAAAAAACGATTTGCAGTCAAGGGAAGAATGTGCTATCATTAGCCTGTTGCGATATGCGGCCAGCCGAGGAACGCGGTTGAGGGAGGAATGTGCGATGGAAAGTCTGCTGCGGTGTCCGGTGTGTGGTCAGCCGTTGGACAGGGGAGAGGGCCGCTACGCCTGCCCCGCCCGCCACAGCTTCGACATTGCCGCCGCCGGATATGTCCACCTGCTGCCCGCCAATCGGATGCGCGCCAAAGTCCCCGGCGACGACAAGGCCATGGCCGCCGCCCGGAACAGGTTCCTCTCCGGGGAGTATTACCGCCCGCTGCGCAGCTGCCTGGAGGAGTTATCCGCGGCTTACACCGAATCCGCCCCCGCTGTGCTGGACTCCGGCTGCGGCGAGGGGTACTACACCGCCGGGATTTATCAGGCGCTGACGACGGCGGGGAAAGCGCCCCGCATGGCGGGTATTGACCTGTCCAAATTCTCCCTGCGGTGGGCCGCCAGGCGGGAGAAAAACGTGGAGTTCGCCGTGGCCTCCGCCTACCGGCTGCCGATGGCGGACGAAACCGTTGATTTGCTGCTGAACTGTTTCTCTCCTCTTGGCCTGGACGAGTTCCGCCGGGTGCTGAAGCCGGGGGGCGTGTTCCTCTATGTGGTTCCCGGCCCCCGGCACCTGTGGGAGATGAAAACGGTCCTCTACGACCACCCCTACGAAAACCGGGAGGAGCGCACCGAGTACCCCGGCTTTGCCTACGAGGAAATTCGCCAAGTGCGCTCGCGCATCACGCTGCCCGACCGGCAAACCATCCGGGACCTGTTCCAGATGACGCCTTACTATTGGAAAACGCCCCGGGCCGGGGCGGAGCGGCTGGAGCGGCTGGAGACGCTGGAAACGGAGATTGCCTTTGACATCCATGTGCTGCGGCGGCAGTAAGGGCGCGAAAAGCTGTTAGCCGTTAGCTGTTAGCTGTTAGTTACGCATTGCCAGCCAACAGCGTTCAATATCGGTTGATTGTCAGCGGTTCGTTTTGTGCTGCGAACCCAGAGCGTAGAGCGCATCGTTCAGCACTGCAAAGCTAATAGCTAGAAGCTAGGAGCTAAAAGCTACAAAATTCATACGGAGGTTGCCAAATGGCTGTTCGGAATAAAAAAGAGAGACAACACCGGACTCCGGGGCAATATAGCAGCCTGCCCGGACCAGTTGCCAAAGCGCTGCACTTTTTGCGCCGCTGTGGGGGCAAGCTCTACCGGGAGCAGCGGCTGTGGCGGTCCAGGCTGATTTTCTGGCTGGCCCCCTTTGCCGCCCTGTTCATGGTGGAGATCATGAACGAGAAAAACCCCTTCGTCAACCTGAACTTCATCGAGCTGCTGATGAACATGATCTGGTACGTCATGTTCCTGTTCGTGCTGTGGCTGATTTTCGGGCGACGGCGGCGGGCGGCCACGGTGTACATGATACTGATGTTCGTCATCGGCATGGTGAACCACTTCGTGCTGCTTTACCGGGGGCGCATCCTCTTCCCCCAGGACATCACCAGTTGGCAGACGGCGGCCAACGTAGCGGGGGAATATGATCTGTCGCCGGACATCTACATCTGGGGCGCGCTGGCCATTTTGGTGCTGTGGATGGCGCTGATTCGGTTCGTTATGACCCCTCAGCCCAAACGGGAGTATTTTACCCGAAGATCCGTGCTGCTGGGTATGGTCGCCGCCTCCGCCGCCTATGTCATCGCCTTCTTTTTCACCCCCTGGCTGCCCACCGTGGGCATCGAGGCCCAGCAGTGGCGCACCCAGTCCAACGGCTTTGTGCTGAACTTCTCTCTGGCCCTGCGGTACAGCCGGGTGCAGAAGCCCGACGACTACTCTGAGGAGACGCTGACCGAGTTGGTGACTGACCTGACGGAGAGCGGGGAGGAATCGGACGGCATGACCCTGTACTCCGCCTCTTACATCGCCAGCCAGTACGAGGCGGACACCCAGGACGAGGACACGGTTCCCGACGAGCTTATCACCGTCACCACCGACGAGGACGGCACCCAGCCGGTGAACATCATCTGCATTATGGACGAATCCTTCGCGGACATGGCCATTTTCGACACGCTGGAAATCAGCGAGGACTCCATCCCCTTCTACCACAGCCTGACCGAGAACACTATCAAGGGATGGATGTACTCCCCCGTCACCGGGGCGGGGACCGCCAACGTGGAATATGAATTTTTGACGGGCAACAGCGTCTCCTTCCTGCCCGATGAAACCACCGCCTACCAGCTGTATGTGCGGGACAATATGCCCTCTCTGGTGTCCTGGGCCGAAGCCCTGGGCTTCTCCACCACCACCATTCACCCCTATCTGTCCTCCGGTTGGAACCGGGTGCAGGTTTACAACTACTTCGGGGTGGACACCCAGCTCTGGAACACGGACTTTTTGAACCCCAAGTACATCCGGGGCTACATCTCTGACCAGTCGGACTTTGAGATGATCGAGTCCATCACCGAGGCTGCCGACGGGGAATCCACCTTTATCTTCAACGTGACCATGCAGAACCACGGCGGCTACCGCCAGGGATGGAGCAACCTGAACCGGGAGGTCTACCTGACCGGGTCTATGTACGGCTCCAGCGACTACACCGAGCAGTACCTGAACCTGATGCGGGAGACCGACAACCAGCTTCAGGATTTGATTGAGTACTATAGTCAAGTGGACGAACCCACCATGATCGTCCTCTTTGGCGACCACCAGGGCAAGCTGTCCAGCTGGTTCTACGAGTATAAGCTCTACGGCAAGGATTTGGACGAACGGACGCTGGAGGAGCTGGAGCTGATGTATGTGTCTCCCTTCCTGATTTGGACCAACTACGACAGCGACGAGGCCCAGGACGTGATGCTTTCCACGAACTATCTGGGGGTGCTGACGGCGCTGGTGTCCAACTACCCCACCACAGAATATATGGACTTCCTGACCGACGTGTATGCGGAGCTGCCCGTGGTGCAGACCATCGGCTATATCAACAGCGACGGTCTCCTGACCGACGAGGAAACAGACCTGACCGAAGAGCAGCAGGAGCTGCTGTCGGAGTATGAAATGCTGAGCTATTACAATCTGTTTAACTATAAAAAACAGCGCATTGACAGCATCGACGAAACATTTTTTAGATGATCCTGGGTGACACCGCACATTCCGCCTCGCTGAATCGTGCGGTGCTGCCTTTATGGGTGCGAAAACCGGAAAGGATTTGCCATGAAAACAAAAACCGAGCGCCCGAAACGGGCGGAAGCCCCATCGGCCCGCTGGAAAGCGTTTCAGGCGCAGGCACGCCGCCTGTGGCGGCCTGTGCTGGGCCATATGGCGTTCTGCCTGGGGCCGTTTGTGGACCTCCTCATCGTGGAAATTCTCAACGAGAAAAACCCCTTCGTCAACCTGAGCCTGAAAGAATGGACCATGAACCTGGCCCTTTATCTGGTGATTTGGGTGGCGCTGTGGCTGGCCACCGGGCGGCTGCGGCGGACGGCCAGAGCTGCCACCGGGCTGCTGTTCGCGGCGGGGCTGGTGAACCACTACGTGCTGGAATTTAAGGGCCGGGTGCTGTTTCCCAATGACATCGTGGGCTGGCGCACCGCCGCCAACGTGGTGGGGAGCTACGATTTGTCCCCGGACGGGTACATCTGGGGGGCCATCGGCGTACTGGCGCTCTACCTGCTGCTGGTGGCGCTGCTGGTGCCGAAGCAGGAGAAGCGTTGCTATTTCCACATCAAGTGGGTCAACCTGCTCATCGGCGCGGCGGCGGTGGGGTATGTCTACGCCTTTTTCTTCTCCTCCTGGCTGCCTTCGGCGGGCATCAAGACCCAGCAGTGGAAAACCCAGTCCAACGGCTGGGTGCTGAACTTCTCCATTGCCCTGCGCTACAGTCAGGTGGAAAAGCCGGACGGCTACTCCCTGGAGGCTGTGGAGGCGCTGACCGAGTCCCTCTCCGACCAGGACAGCGCCATGACCCTGCTGGACGACCCCTATACCGGAACCGATTACGAGCCGGACACCGTGGACGAGGAAGGCGCCGCCGTCACCGAGGCGCTGACCGTCACCAATGACGAGAGCGGCACCCAGCCGCTGAACATCATCTGTATTATGGATGAGTCCTTTGCAGACCTGTCTGTCTTTGACCTGCTGACCACTGACAGCGATGCCGTCCCCTTTTACCACAGCCTGACAGAGAACACCATCAAGGGCTGGATGTACTCCGCCGTCACCGGCGGCGGCACAGCCAGCGTGGAGTATGAGTTTTTGACGGGCAACAGCATCGCCTTTCTGCCTCTGGGAACGGTGGCCTATCAGCTCTATGTGAAGGACGAGATGCCCTCGCTGATTTCCTGGGCCAACGCCCTGGGGTTCACGACCACCACCTTCCACCCCTACGAGTCCTCCGGCTGGAACCGGGTGGACGTGTACAACAAATTCGGCGTGGACACTCAGCTATATAACACTGATGTGACAAATCCCAGCTACGTCCGGGGGTACATCTCCGACAGCTGCGACTTCGAGGTGCTGGAATCCATCACCAGCGCGGAGGAGGGGGACAAACAGTTCATCTTCAACGTGACCATGCAGAACCACGGCGGCTACAAGCAGAGCTGGTACAACCTGAGCCGGGACGTGCTGCTGACCGGCAGCCTGACGGGGGTCAGCGACTACGCGGAGCAGTACCTGGCCCTGATGCGGGAGACCGACCGGGCGCTGGAGGAACTGATTGAGTATTATAGCAGCGTGGACGAGCCGACGCTCATCGTCTTTTTCGGCGACCACCAGGGCCAGCTCTCCGACTGGTTCTATGAGAAGCTCTACGGCAAGGATTTGGACGACCGTACCATCGCGGAGGTGGAGCAGCAGTATGTGGTTCCCTTCTTCATCTGGGCCAACTACGACATCGACGAGGCCCAGGACGTGATGATCTCCACCAACTACCTGGGGGCGCTGCTGGCCCAGGTGTCCAACTACCCCACCACCGGGTATATGGATTTCCTTTCCAACCTCTATGAGGAAATCCCGGTCATTGGCCGGGTGGGATACATCACCGCCGACGGAACCGTGGTGGAGGAGGCCGAGGACCTGCCGGAGGAGACTCAGGCGCTGCTGTCGGAGTATGAAATGCTGAGCTATTACAACCTCTTCCAGCGGGATGAGGACATCGACAACGGCTTTTTCCTGTTGGAGACAGACGAGGAAGAATAACGAACCCCCTCCGGTGTCATGGTGATGCCGGAGGGTGCAGTTTTTTAGTGGCTA
>JAJQBR010000127.1 GCA_021203185.1 Clostridiales bacterium | reverse complement strand
TTCCAAGAAAATAGTGTTGCACTTGATTGACAACCTGCCGAGGGCCGCCGCCGTAGGCGGTGGCGGAGGGGTTTCCGCTGCAATCATTGCTTAAGACGATTTAAAGAGATAACCAGGTAGCAATTTTACCCTAGCGCGGCCAGGGATTCCCGGATCTGGGTGATTTCCCGGTTGGTCTTTTCCAGGTTGTCCCGCTGCTGCTGGATGACGTTGGCGGGAGCCTTAGAGACGAATTTCTCGTTGGCCAGCTTCTTTTCTAGCCCGGCCCGGTACTTTTCCTTCTTCTCCAGCTCCTTCGTCAGTCGCTTGCGCTCGGCGGCCAGGTCCACCAGCTCCGCCAGGGGGATATACAGCTTGGCGTCCGCCGTGACCAGAGACACCAGCCCGTCCAGAGAGGCGGGGGCCTCGCCGGTGATTTCTACCTGAGTGGTGGCGGCCAGCCGCTGGAAGAAGGGGATACCCTGCTGGAACACCTCGGGCTGAGACGTGACCACAGTCAGCTCCGCCTTCCGGGAGGGGACCACGCCCATCTCCGCGCGGCGGGCGCGGATGGCTTTGATGGCGTCCATGACCTTCTCCATAGCGGCCTCGTCCTGGAGATAGTCGAAGGCGTCGTTGGCAACCGGCCAGCTCTGGAGCATCAGGAAGTCGCCCTCGTGGGGTAGAGCCTGCCAAATCTCCTCGGTGATGAAGGGCATGAAGGGGTGCAGCAGTTTGAGGATGTCGGTCAGCACATAGCACAGCACCTGCTGAGCCTGAACCTTGGCGGCCTCGTCGTCTCCGGTCAGGCGGGACTTGGTCAGCTCGATATACCAGTCGCAGTAGGAATCCCACAGGAAGTCATAGACCTTCTGAGCGGCCACGCCCATCTCGAACTTCTCCAGGTTGGCGGTGGCCTCCCGGATGAGGTTGTTCAGCTTGGAGAGGATCCACTTGTCCTCCAGGGCCAGGGTGTCGGGCAGCTTGTTCTCGGTGATGGTCAGGTTCATCAGCAGGAAGCGGCTGGCGTTCCAGATCTTGTTGCAGAAGTTCCGCATGGCCTTGACCTTTTCCTCGCTGTACCGCATGTCGTTGCCGGGGGTGCTGCCCATGACCAGCATCAGCCGCAGGGCGTCCGCGCCGTACTGGTCGATAACCACCAGCGGGTCGATGCCGTTGCCCAGGCTCTTGGACATCTTGCGGCCCTGGCTGTCCCGGACGATGCCGTGGACACAGACCGTGTCGAAGGGGGCCTTGCCGGTGTAGGCCAGGCCGGAGAAAATCATACGGGACACCCAGAAACCGATGATGTCGTAGCCGGTGACCAGAGTGTTGGTGGGGTAGAAGTATTTCAGGTCGGGGGAATCCTCATCGGGCCAGCCCAGGGTGGAGAAGGGCCACAGGGCGGAGGAGAACCAGGTGTCCAGGGTGTCCGGGTCCTGGGTCAGGTGGGTGCAGCCACACTTGGGGCAGACAGAGGGGGCCTCTTTCGCCACGACAGTCTCGCCGCAGTCGTCGCAGTACCAGGCGGGGATTTGGTGACCCCACCACAGCTGCCGGGAAATGCACCAGTCACGGGTGTTGTTCATCCAGTTCAGGTAGTTCTTGGTGAAACGTTCCGGTACGAACTTGATTTCGCCCTTTTGCACCGCTTCGATGGCCGGCTCCGCCAGGGACTGCATCCGCACGAACCACTGCTTGGACACCATCGGCTCGATGTTGGTGTGACAGCGGTAGCAGGTGCCTACATCGTGTTTCAGCGGCTCTACGGATTTCAGCGCGCCGCAGGCTTCCAGGTCGGCCAGCATGACCTTCCGGGCCTCCATGGTGGTCAGGCCCGCGTATTTGCCGCAGTCCAGCACCTCCGGCTCGTCGGCGGGAACGTGGCCGCTGGCCAGCAGCGCCTGATACGCCTCCACGTCGGCCTTGCCGGTCATGCGGCCGTCGTAGGTGAAGCAGCGGACGATGGGCAGGTCGTGGCGCTTGCCCACCTCGAAGTCGTTGGGGTCGTGGGCGGGGGTGATCTTCACCACGCCGGTACCCTTGGTCATGTCGGCGTGTTCGTCGCAGACGATGGGAATTTCTTTGTTCAGCAGGGGCAGAATGGCGTGGCAGCCGTGGAGATGGGCATACCGGGGGTCCTCGGCGTTGATGGCCACGGCGGTGTCGCCCAGCATGGTTTCCGGACGGGTGGTGGCCAGCTCCAGATATTCGCCGGTCTCCTTCACCGGATAGAGCAGGTGCCAGAAGTTGCCGTCCTGCTCCTCGTATTCCACCTCCGCGTCGGAGATGGAGGTGTCGCAGTGGGGACACCAGTTGACCATGCGGTTGCCCTGGTAGATTTTGCCCTCGTTATACAGCCGGACAAAGACCTCCTTCACCGCGTCGCTGCACCCCTCGTCCATGGTGAAGCGCTCCCGCTCCCAGTCGCAGGAGGAACCCAGGGTGCGCAGCTGCTTGACGATGCGTCCGCCGTACTCGTTTTTCCAGGCCCAGGCCCGTTCCAGGAACTTTTCCCGGCCCAGGGACTCTTTGGTCAGCCCCTCCTTCTTCATCTCCTCCACCACCTTGGCTTCGGTGGCGATGGAGGCGTGGTCGGTGCCGGGAACCCACAGGGCGGCGTAGCCCTGCATCCGCTTGAAGCGAATGAGAATGTCCTGCATGGTGTTGTCCATGGCGTGGCCCATGTGGAGCTGGCCGGTGACGTTGGGGGGCGGCATGACGATGGTATAGGGCTTTTTGTCCGGGTCCGCCACGCCCCGGAAGCATCCGCTGCTCTCCCACTGGTTGTAAATGCGGGTCTCCACCTCTTTGGGATCGTAGACCTTGGAAAGTTCTTTTGCCATTTCGGTTTTCCACTCCTCTATCAAAATCCAACAAAAAACGCCCTGAACAACAAATTGTTCAGGGCGAAAAGGGCGCTTTTCCGCGGTACCACCTGAATTCGGGGCGACCTTGCCCCGCACTCAAACCCGATAACGGTGGGCGCCGCCGTCTCCTACTGCACGGTTCAGAGACAGAACTCCGGGACGACTTTCCGCGCCGCCTGTCTGCGGCCTTTCACCAGTCGGCCGCTCTCTGCAAAACAGGGGAGGGCGCGTACTCCTTCCCATCAAAGCCATTACAGCGGTCATTATACCTGTTTTCGTTTCCGCTGTCAAGGGCCGTTTTTCCCACTTTGCCCGGGAAATTGTGCAAAAATTCATCGTGTGCGGCGGGACTGTACTGTGTGGGGGGAGAAGTTCCCGTCCGGTTAAACCTCCCCCGTCTGCTGGGCCTGAAAATGGCTGCACCACTCACACAGGGGGCAGATTTCGCATCTGGCCCGCCGAGCAGTGCAGACCGCCCGCCCGTGGAGTACCATCCGGTGGCAGAAGTTGTTAGACTCCTCCGGCGGCAGCGCGGCGCGGAGCTGCTTCTCCACCTTGGCGGGGTCCTTGCTGCCGTCGGTCAGCCCCAGGCGGCCCGTAATGCGGATGCAGTGGGTGTCGGTGACGACACTGCCCGGCTCGTGGTAGATGTCGCCCCGGATGAGGTTGGCAGTCTTGCGCCCAATGCCGGGCAGCCGCAGCAGTTCCTCCATCTCATAGGGGACCTTGCCGCCGTAGTCGGAAAGCAGCAGTTTGGCACAGTTGACCAAATCCTTGCTCTTGCTGTTGTAGAACCCGCAGGAGTGAATGTACTCCCCCACCTCGGCGGGGTCGGCCTCCGCGAAGGCTTCCAGCGTAGGGAAACGCTCGAACAGGGCGGGCGTGACCTTGTTCACCCGCTCGTCGGTACACTGGGCGGAGAGCCGCACGGCGAACAGCAGCTCATAGTCTTTTTCGTATTGCAGGGAGCAGAGGGAGTCCGGGTAAAGCTCCTTGAGTGCGTTTACGATGCTCCAAACCTCCTGTTCTGTTTTCATAGGGATCACCTCGGTTTCGTGGTTAGAGAGGGGGCAGTCGTTAAACAGTGGTTTCTGGCTTTTCGACAGACCCTATTATTGATCCTCCTGGGCCAGCCGTCCCACCAGCCACAGGCAGATCAGCAGCAGCACCGGGAAGAGGATGCCAAATAGCAGCCCCCGCTTCAAATTGCCGTCCAGTACGCCGGTCATCAGCCCCACCAGCGTGGGGCCGCCGCCGCAGCCCACGTCGCCGCCCAGGGCCAGCAGCGCAAACAGGGCGGTACCCCCCGCCGGGCAGCGCTTGGCGGCGATGGAGAAGGTGCCGGGCCATAGGATACCCACGGAAAACCCGCACAGGCCGCAGCCCAGCAGCCCCAGCGCCGGATTTGCGCTGAAACAGGCCAGCAGGTAGCTGATCACGCAAAGGACGGCGCTGCCCGCCATAAACGGCTCCAGCCGCAGCCGCTCCCCCAGCTTGCCGTAAATGGCGCGGGAACTGCCCATCAGCAGGGCGAACAGGCAGGGTCCGGCCAGGTCGCCGACGGTCTTGGAGACCTGCAAGCCGTCCTCCGCGAAGGTGGAGGCCCACTGGCTCATGGACTGTTCCGCCGCGCCGGAGCAGACCATCAGCAGGAACAGCACCCAAAACAGCCTGCTCCGCACCAACTGCCCGATTGAGAGGCCCTCCCCCTCCTCCACCAGCGTCTGGATGGGTACCTGGGAGAAGTACACCGCGTTCACCGCCGGGAGAATGGCCCAGAAATACGCCAGATAGCGCCAGTTTTCCACCCCAAACAGCGTGAAATACAGAGTGGAGAGCAGCACCACGAACACATGGCCCCAGCAGTAGAAGGAGTGGAGCAGACTCATAGCCGCTTCTTTGTGTTCCGTGGGGCAGGCCTCCACGATGGGGCTGACCAGCACCTCGATGAGGCCGCCGCCAATGGCGTAGAGTACAACGGACAGGCACAGCCCCACAAAGGGGCGGCTCAGCACCTGGGGCAGCGTCCCCATGCACACCAGGCCCAGGGCGGCGCAGACGTGGGCCGCCACCACGCACACCCGGTAGCCGATCCTGTCCACAAACCGGGCGGAGAGAAAGTCCACCGTCAGCTGCACACCAAAGTTCAGCGTCACCAGCAGCGTGATTTGCTCCAGTGGGATGCCGTAGCTGCTGCGGAAGGTCAGGAACAGCAGCGGGGCGAAGTTGTTGACGATGGCCTGGGTGATGTAACCCAAATAGCAGGCGTAGATGGTGTGGTCGTAGCTGGCTCTCAGTCGTCTCATGGTACGTTCCGCCTTTTTCTCTGTTTTTCACGATTCTGCTGGAGTTGTGCAACGGAGGAAATTATAACAGAGAAAGCGCAGGTTTTGCAAGACGTTACGCGCAAAAATCCCGCTCCGGTGAACCGGAGCGGGAGAAAAATTTATGCTATAAGGAGTCTATGCGCAGGTGATTAGAAATCGTAGGTCTTGCTGACAGGAGCGTTGGCAGCGGCGGACTCAGCATCGTACCAGATCAGGTTGTTGCTGGTGGCCTTGTCGAACAGCTGAATCAGCCGGGGCTGGGTGGTGAAGTTGACGGTGGCGCCCATGGACACGTCCACAGTCAGGTCGACGGTGGGGATAACCATGACGACCTCGTCGCCCTCGCAGTCGGCGTGGAGGTTGACCTCGGAGCCGAGCATCTCGGAAACCTCAATCTTGGCCTTCAGGTCGCCCTCGCCGATGGTGACATGGCAGGGACGGACGCCGCAGATGATGTCGCAGGGCTGCTGGTTGTTCTGCTTCAGAGCCTTCTGCTGGAAGTCGTCCAGCTTGAAGGAGACACCCTTCATGTTGGCATAGTAAACGCCGTTCTTCAGCTCCAGCTTGCAGTTGTCGAAGAAGTTCATCACGGGCATACCGATGAAACCAGCCACAAACAGGTTCACCGGCTTGTTGAACAGATCCTGAGGTTCGCCGATCTGGTTGACGAAACCGTCCTTCATAATGACGATCCGGTCGCCCAGGGTCATGGCCTCGGTCTGGTCATGGGTAACATACATAAAGGTGGTGTTGATGCGCTTACGCAGCTTGATGATCTCCGCCCGCATCTGGTTACGCAGCTTGGCATCCAGGTTGGACAGCGGCTCGTCCATCAGGAAGACCTTGGGGTCACGAACCATGGCGCGGCCGATGGCGACACGCTGACGCTGACCACCGGACAGAGCCTTGGGCTTGCGCTCCAGGTACTGGGTGATGTCCAGAATCTCGGCGACCTCGCGGACCTTCTTATCGATCTCGTCCTTGGGGGTCTTTTTCAGCTTCAGGGCGAAAGCCATGTTGTCGTAAACGGACATATGGGGATACAGCGCGTAGTTCTGGAAAACCATGGCGATATCGCGGTCCTTGGGAGCGATGTCGTTGCACAGCTTGCCGTCGATGTACAGCTCGCCGCCGGAGATATCTTCCAGACCGGCGACCATACGCAGGGTGGTGGACTTGCCGCAGCCGGACGGGCCGACCAGGACGATGAACTCCTTGTCCGCGATGTGCAGGTTGACATCGTGAACAGCAGTCACCTTGTTGTCATAGACTTTCTTCAGATCCTTCAATAAAACTTCAGACATAGTACCGGCTCTAACGACCCAGCCTCCGCTACGGCCGCCTCACGTCCGCCCGTATAGAGCGATCCGCATTACGACAGGTCTCCACACTGCCGCACCGTGAGCCAACGGAATGAGATTCCTCCTTTTTGGATGTACGGCGGCCATTTTTGTGGAGTGGCCCACCGCCATGAAAATAAAATATGTGAAGGGGCAGCGCCCCAAATCACCGAAATCGGTTCCGGGCAGGCCACACCCCGCCCTTTTCCTGTTTCATTGTACCGAAAAACGGCCCTCCCGTCAATTGTCGCTCTTGTCAAAATTTTGGGCTGATTTTCCGTCATTTTGCCGAAAGAAACTTCCCGCCCCGCCGCTTGCGGGGCTGTCCCTTCTCTGCTACAATAGTGTCAGAAATGTCATAAACCTGTCTTTAGGAGGAATCCCTATGCCTTTTTCCTACAGCGCACTTGGCTCCCCCGGCTACTTTGCCGAGAACCGGCTCCCCGCCCACTCTGACCACGCCTGGTATCCCTCCCGGGAGGCGCTGGAGGAGGGACAAAATCCTCTCAGGCACTCCCTGAACGGCGTCTGGCGCTTCGCCTGCGCCCAAAACGAGGGCCAGGTCCCCCAGGGCTTCGAGAGGGCCGACTTCGACTGCCGGGGCTGGGAGACCATCGCCGTCCCCGCCCACATCCAGATGGAGGGCTATGGCGTCCCCCAGTACGTCAACCAGCAGTACCCCTGGGACGGCCTCCAGGATGTGGCTCTCGGACAGCTGCCGGAGGAGTACAACCCGGTGGCCTGCTATGTCAAGTATTTTCGCCTGCCGGGCGAAATGGCGGGCAAACGGGTGTTTCTCTCCTTCCAGGGGGTGGAGAGCTGCGTGGCCCTGTGGCTCAACGGGGCCTATGTGGGATTCAGCGCCAACTCCTTTTCCCCCTGCGAGTTTGAACTGACCGATTTCCTGCAGGCGGGCGAGAACAAGCTGGCCCTTCGGGTCTACAAGTGGTGCGCCGGGAGCTGGCTGGAGGATCAGGACTTTTTCCGTTTCTCCGGTATTTACCGGGACGTGTACCTGTACGCCGTCCCCGCCCTCCACATCCAGGATTTGAAGGTGGTTCCCACTCTGGACGAGGGCCTGACCCGGGGCAGATTGGCCCTCTCCGGCACGATTTTGGGCCAGGGAAACTGGCAGCTGGGCGTCACCGCCAACGGGCAGCACTGGGCCACGCTGCGGGGTACTGGCAGCAGCTTCTCCACCGTCATTCAGGTGAACCGGCCCCTGCTGTGGAGCGCGGAGAAGCCCAACCTCTACGACCTGGAGCTGATTCTCTTTGACGGGGCGGGAACGGTGCAGGAAATCGTCCCCCAGCAGGTGGGCTTCCGCCGGGTCGATCTGAAGGACGGCCTGATGCTCCTGAACGGCCAGCGCATTGTCTTTAAGGGGGTCAACCGCCACGACTTCTCCGCCGACGTGGGCCGGGCCGTCACCGCCGAACACATCCGCCGGGATCTGCTGACCATGAAGCGCAACAACATCAACGCCGTGCGCACCTGTCACTACCCGGACAGCCAACTGCTCTACGAGCTGTGCGACCAGCTGGGCCTGTACGTTATGGCAGAGAACAACATGGAGAGCCACGGCACCTGGCAGAACAGCACCAACCTGCCGGAGAGCGCTCTTCCCGGCGACCACATGGAGTGGGAGGCGATGCTGCTGGACCGGGTGGAGTCCACCTACCAGACCGCCAAGAACCATCCCTCCGTCCTCATCTGGTCCCTGGGCAACGAGAGCTACGGCGGCCCGGTCATCCGGGACATGGCCCGGCGGTTCCGCGCTCTGGACAACACCCGGCTGGTTCACTACGAGGGCGTGTTCCATGACCGGCGCTGCAGCGCCGAAAGCTCCGATATGGAGAGCCAGATGTACCCCTCCTCCGCAGACATCCAAGCGTTTCTGGCGGAACACAAAGACAAGCCCTTCCTCTGCTGCGAGTACTCCCACTCCATGGGCAACTCCACCGGCGGCATGGACCGCTATACGAACCTGACCGACACGGAACCCCGCTATCAGGGCGGGTTCATTTGGGACTACATCGACCAGGCCATTCGGGGCAAGGACCGCTACGGCAACACCGCCTATTTCTACGGCGGCGACCTGGACGACCGCCCCCACGACGGCGCGTTTTCCGGCAACGGCATCTGCTACGCCGACGGCACCGAGACCCCCAAAATGGCCGAGGTCAAGTTCAACTATCAGAATATCTCCGCCCAGGTGACGGCGGGGCAGGTAAAAATCACTAACAAGCACCTGTTCACCTCCACCGCCGCATATGACTGCCAGGTGACAGTGGAGCGGGACGGCCAACCCCTCCGCCGGGCGGCGCTGCCCACCGACGTGGCTCCCCTTAGCGAAAAGACTTACTCCCTCCCCTTCCCGCCGGAGACCCGCCCCGGCGAGTACGCCGTCACCGTGTCCTTCCGGCTCCGGCAGGACACCCCTTGGGCGAAGCGGGGTCATGAGGTGGCCTTCGGTCAGGGCGTTTACCGGGTGCCCGCCCCGGCGCAGCCCGCAAAAGTGAATCCTCTCCGTATTATTTGCACCGATTTCAACATTGGGGCGATAGGAAACGACTTCCGCGCCCTGTTCTCCAGGTCGGACGGCGGGCTGGTCTCCTACCAGTACGGCGGCGTGGAGCTGCTAAAAACCATCCCGCTCCCCAACTTCTGGCGGCCCGTGGTGGACAATGACTTGGGCGGCCAGGTGAACCTGACCACCGCCCAGTGGAAAGTCGGCTCCCAGTTCGTCAGCCACCGGCAGCCGGGCATGGGCTACTGGAATCTGGCCTATGCCCCAGAGGTGAAGGAACACGACGGGCAGCTCACCGTCACCTACACCTACCACATGCCCACCTCTCCCGCCTCCTCCTGCCGGGTGGCCTACACCGTCCTGGGAGACGGCGAAATCGCCTGTACCCTGACCTACGACCCGGTGGAGGGCCTGCCCCCCATGCCGGAGTTCGGGATGCTGTTCAAGCTGGACTCGGACTATGACCGGCTGGAGTGGTACGGCAACGGCCCGGGGGAGAGCTATATCGACCGGCAGAACGGCGTCCGCCTGGGCATCTGGCAGGGAACCGTCCGGGAGCAGATGGCCCGCTATCTGCGGCCCCAGGAGTCCGGCAGTCACACCGGCGTCCGCTGGGCCAAGGTCACCGACTCCCGGGGCCGGGGCATGGAGTTCTCCGGCGACGGCATGACCTTCTCCGCCCTGCCCTGGACCCCCCACGAAATCGACTGCGCCCAGCACCCCTACGAGCTGCCTCCCATCCACTACACAGTGGTCCGCTGCGCCTGGAAGCAGATGGGCGTGGGCGGCGACGACACCTGGGGCAGCGTCCCTCATCCGGAGTATTGGCTGCCTGCGGACAAACCTCTCTCCTTCACCTTCCGGTTCCGGGGCTGTATGCGGGAATAACCCCGCCGTTGTCCGCCCCGCTGGGAATCTTCATTTTTTACATCTTTTATTCACATTCTGCTATATCCTTTTTCATTTCTTCACGCTATAATGGCGATAATAAGGGTCGGCGGTTCCGCCCGGCCAACCTCTTAACAGAACAGGAAGTGGTTTTCTCTATGTTGACAATTCGACAGCTGACACAAAACCTGAACGACGGCGTTTATGACGACCGGCTGGCTTATATCTATTGCCGCAAGCCGGAGCAGGCCGCCCCCTTCCGCGACCGGGTGGCTCACGTGGCTCAGGGCTACGCCAAGACCTTCGGCAAGGACGACAGCGCCCAGGTGGCCATCTACTCCGCCCCTGGCCGCACGGAAATCGGCGGCAACCACACTGACCACCAGCAGGGCAAGGTTCTGACCGGTTCGGTGGACCTGGACGCGCTGGCCTGCGCCGCCCCCAACGGCACCACTGCGGTGAACATCTTCTCCGAGGGATACGGCATGATCTCCGTGGACTGCGCCCAGCTCGCCCCCGTTCCCAGCGAGGAAAACACCACCGCCTCCCTCATCCGGGGCATCCTGGCCCGGGTCAATGAGCTGGGCTACCCGGTCTCCGGCTTCGACGCCTATGTGATCTCCGACGTGCCCGGCGGCTCCGGCCTGTCCTCCTCCGCCTGCTTCGAGGTGCTGGTAGGCGTGGCGGTCAACGGCCTCTTCTGCGGCGGCGCGCTCCCCTTGGACGAAGTGGCAAAAATCGGCCAGTACGCTGAAAACGTTTACTTCGGCAAGCCCTCCGGCCTGCTGGACCAGATGGGCTGCGCCCTGGGCGGCATCGTCACCATCGACTTCAAGGACAAGGCCAACCCCGTCTATCACGCGGTAGACTTCGACTTCGCCACGGCGGGCTACGCCCTGTGCATCATCGACACCGGCGCGGACCACGCCGACCTGACCGGCGACTACGCCGCCGTCCCCGCGGAAATGCGCTCTGTGGCCGCCGCCCTGGGCAAGGAAGTCCTCTCCCAGGTGGAGGAGGCGGACTTCTACGCCGCCATCCCCGCCATCAAGGCCCAAGTGGGCGACCGGGCCATCCTCCGGGCCGTCCACTACTACGGCGACTGCGCCCGCGTGACCGAGCAGGTGGCCGCCCTGGAGCGGGGCGACTTCGCCACCTTCCTGTCCCTGGTGAACGCCTCCGGCCGCTCCTCCTTTATGTACCTCCAGAACGCCGCCACCTATCGGGACCCGGTCGAACAGCCTGTGGGCGTGGCCCTGGCCGTGGCGGAGCATCTGTTGGCGGGACAGGGCGCCTGCCGGGTCCACGGCGGCGGCTTCGCCGGGACCATTCAGGCTTACGTCCCCCTGGCGCAGGTCCCCGCGTTCCAGGCGGGTATGGACGCCCTGCTGGGCGAGGGGGCCTGCCGCATCACCTCCATCCGTCCCGTGGGCGGCTGCGTACTGATGGACTAACACATAATATGAACATAAAACAGCACCGAACGCCTTGCACATCGTTCGGTGCTGCCCACATACAGAGAGGAGCGGTTTCTTATGGAAGAAAGAATTTCTCAGCTGATTGAATACGCCGTGCGCAAGGGCTGGATCACCGAAGCGGACCGGCTCTGGGCCGCCAACCGCATTTTGGAGGCCCTGCACCGGGGCGGCTTTGAGGGGCTGGTGCCTGTGGACGGCCAACTGCCCCCCATTCAGGAGATTTTAGACGCCCTGTGTGACGATGCCTACCAGCGGGGCGTCATTGACGGCAACTCCGCCGCCTACTACGACCTCTTCGACACGGAGCTGATGGGTCTGCTGACCCCCCGCCCCTCCGAGGTCATCGGGCGGTTTAACACGCTGTACCAGCAAAGCCCCAAGGCAGCAACCGACTGGTATTACGCCTTTTCCGGCGACACCAACTATATCCGCCGGGACCGCATCGCCAAGGACAAAAAGTGGACGGTGGACACGGAGTACGGTACGCTGGACATCACCATCAACCTCTCCAAGCCGGAGAAGGACCCCAAGGCCATCGCCGCCGCCGGGAAAGCCAAGAGCACCGGCTACCCCAAGTGCCAGCTGTGCGCGGAAAATGAGGGCTATGCGGGCCATCTGAGCCACCCCGCCCGGCAGAACCACCGCATCATCCCCATCACCCTCAACGGGACGGAGTTCTTCCTGCAATACAGCCCCTACGTCTACTACAACGAGCACTGCATTGTGCTGAACAAAGAGCACACCCCCATGCACATCGACGAGCAGGCGTTTGGCAACCTGCTGGACTTCGTCACCCTGTTCCCCCACTACTTCATCGGCTCCAACGCCGACCTGCCCATCGTGGGCGGCTCCGTGCTGAGCCACGACCACTACCAGGGCGGCAACTACACCTTCCCCATGGCTCGGGCGGAGGTGGAGACCTCTCTCACCATCCCGGGCTACGAGGACGTGGAGGCGGGCATCGTCCGGTGGCCCATGTCCGTCATTCGGGTCAAGTCCCCGGACCGCCAGCGGGTCATCGCCCTGGCTGCCCACATCCTGGACAAGTGGAGAGGCTACGACGACCCCGCCGCTTTTATCTTCCACGAGACGGAGGGCGAAGCCCACTCCACCATCACCCCCATCGCCCGGCGGCGGGGAGAGGACTACGAGCTGGATCTGGTGCTGCGCAACAACATCACCACCGAGGACTGCCCTCTGGGTGTGTTCCACCCCCACGCGGAAAAGCACCACATCAAAAAGGAGAACATCGGTCTCATTGAGGTCATGGGTCTGGCGGTCCTCCCCGCCCGTCTGAAAGACGAACTGGCCGCCCTGGAGGACGCCATCAGCGAGGGCAGGGACCTGATGGCCGACCCCAAAACCGCGCCTCACGCGGTCTGGGCCAACGAGGTTCAGGCCCGCCACCCGGAGATGACCGATTACAACATCATGTCCATCCTCCAACAGGAGGTGGGCCAGGTGTTCCGGGGCGTGTTGGAGGACGCAGGCGTTTACAAACGCACGCCGGAGGGCAGGGCCGCCTTCCTGCGGTTCGTGGAAACACTGTGATTCTCTGCTGCCAAAAGATTGACAAAATGCCTTTCAACCGGTAAGATAAATGGTACTTCACAGTTTTCGTGAAGTACCATTTATTTTGGAACCTCTGATTAAATAACTCCCGGCGTCTGGACGGCATATTTCGTGCAACTCTTTGTTGCAGAATCTTGAAATCCACAAAGGATTCCTGCGATTCTGCGCCTCGATTTGCGCAAAATCTGCTCGCCCAGCCATCCAAGGCCATTTAATCAGAGATTCCCATTCTGAAATCAGGTAGATTGTATGATGGAAAAACTACTCTCTCTTATTTTGGCTCTTTCCCTGCTCTGCTCCCTCACCGCCTGCGGCGGCAGGGACGAGTCCCCCACGGTGGAGGAAAAAAGCTCCGCCGCTGAGGTGTCCGAGGCCCTGGGCTACGACCTGTTGGAGCCAGAGGCCGACGGCCTGACCTTCACCGCCGCCGCCGTGGTGGATGAGGTCATTGGACAGGCGGAGTACCGGGACGGGGACTCCGCCGTCACCCTGCGCATGACGCTGGAGGAAGATTTGCTGGAGGGCCTGGCCGGGTACGAGAACGCGGGCATGGCCGGCGGCGTCGAAGCCCCCACTGAGGTGTTCAGCGCCCTGGAGGTCTCTGTCATAGGGGAGAGCATCTACTACTGCGAGTTCTCCTTCACCAACAACGGCTGCACCTGCTATCTCTCCCTGGCGGAGACAAAGACCGACTTTGAAAATTTCTCCGCCCTGCTCATCGACTACGTCAACCAGCTCTACAACCTGGAGGACGTCCCCAGCTTCGTTTACGCGGTGAACCCCGACTTTGTCCCGGAGGAGGACGAGGAAACCCAGGAGGAAGACACAGCGGCCTCCGGCACAGTGGAGCATCTCGCACTGGACTATTACGACATCACCCTGGCCAGCGTGGGCGACAGCTACACCTTCTCCCCCACCGGCGGCGACGGAACGTACACCTGGGAGAGCGCCGACCGCGCCATCGCCATCGTCTCCCCCACCGGCGGCACGGTCACAGCCGTGGCCTCCGGCACCACTACCGTCACCTGCACCAGCGGCGATGGCCAGACCGCCGAGGTCATCATTCGGGTGCGGTAACGCTGTCAGAGCATAAGAGAACCCTGCCGTCTTTTGCAAAAGCGGCGGGGTTCCTTTTTATTTTTTTGTGTTGGTTTTTCGCAGTGGACGGGGCGTGTTTGTGAAGCCTGCTATGTAATCAATGGACACGTTATAAAACTCTGCCAACTGGACGATCAGCTCAAAAGGGGGTTCACGCTTTCCCTGTTCATAATTCGCGTAGGTCGTTTTGTGCATTCCCAGCATCTCGACCAGTTTGCCCTGAGTGAGATCGTGATCCTCTCTCAGGTCGCGCAGACGAGGATAGTAGTGCAAGGGTACACCCTTCTTTCTTCGTTTTTGTCTATTATGCGCCCTTTTTACCCAAAACATCGTTAATAAACAGCGTATGTTGTTCATTTTTCCTAACAAATGATACCTCTTTCTCCGAAGAAATGCAAGCGTCTCACACGCAAAAAAGCGGCCTCTCTCCGTCTGACCGGCGGAAAGGGCCGCTTTCTTTGGGGTTTTCCGGGTGAAAGGGAACGTTTTACATACCCAGCTTCTTCATTTCTTCCAGTATCTCCGCCTCGGACTTCTCCGGCGCGCCGCCGTCTGCACTCAGGCGCTCCGGCTCGTCCGGGCTGTCCGCCCAGGCCGCCTCGTCCTCCTCGTCCAGGATAAAGTCTCCGCAGGCGTCTACTTTTGGCAAATAAGGCTCAAATTCTTTTAGCAGCAGTGTAGCCCCCAGCAGGGCCACCAGCCCGAAGCCGCAGGTGACCCAGATGAAGCCGTAGAGGGGCATCATCTGCGCGTCCGTGTAAGTCAGGTACAGGGGGAATACGTTGAAGAACAAAATGACGATCAGATTCAGCGGCCTGTGGATGGCAAAGTACCAGGCGTTGCGCAGCAGATTGGGGATGGTGTCCTGAAAAGCTGCCATGGTGGGGAACAGGTACAGGGTCAAAATCAGGGCGATGAGGCCGAAGGCAAAAATCAGGTAGATGAAATACTGAAAGATTCCGCCAAACTGGCGGCACCAGAACACATCCAGCGCGCCGAAGGCCACCAGCGCCAGCAGGATTACCCAGTAAAGGGTGGCCTGCTTGAAGTTGGTTTTGAAGCCAATCCAGAACTGTTTAAAGGGGTTGATGACCCCGTCGCCCCGCAGCGTTTTGAACATCACATGGTACAATGCTGCATAAGCCGCCCCTGCCGTGACCAGCGGCAGACTGAAAATCATAAACATGATGTTGGCGGCGATGATAATGCCCAGCCGGGTCATCAGCCGACCAAAGGCGCTGTCGTTGCTCAAAAATCCCCGGAACATTTCCGCCATGTTACGAAGCCTCCCCAATCAGATAGTCCAAAAAGAGTTCCACCGCGTCCAGGTTCTGGCTGTACGCGCCAATGCCGATGACGCAGCTGTCCTCGTAGAGATGGTATTCCGTCATCAGGCAGGTGTCGCTGACATCGATGCCCACCGGCACCAGGTCGTCGCTGTACTCCTCGTCATAAGGCTCACAGTAGACCAGCCGGTCCCCATACTTCTCCACGATGGAGGCACATCCCTCGCTGTTCAGGTCCAACAATCGTCCGGTTGCGCCCAGCGCCACCAGAGAATCCTCCTCCATGGTTACGCAGTCCAGGGTTCCGGCATCCACATACGACACAAAGACCTGATAGTAGGTGTTGCCCGACCCCTGGTTGCTGGCGTAGTCAAAATAAGAGCTGTTGTTGAAAATCACGTTCTTCTCCGAAAGGTCGAAGCCTGCGTACTCCACAAAGTCCTCCCACAGGTCGGAGCCGGTACCCACCTCTTCGTAGGTGTTGGTAAAGGTGACATAGAGCCAGTTCTCAGAAAGGGCGGTATTCACCTGGTAAATGACATACCCCAGCAGGGTGACGCCGCAGACAACGCCGATGATCCACAGCTTGTAATACTGCCAGATGTACTCGGCCTTGGCCCTGCGGTCAGGCAGCCCGGCGATTTTCTCTTTTTCAGCGGACAGATAGGAAAGTAACCATTTCATGCGGGGAAAGCTCCTTTTTGTTTAGGGAACCTCTGATTAAATAACTCCCGGCGTCTGGACGGCATATTTCGTGCAACTCTTCGTTGTAAAATCTTGAAATCCACAAAGGATTCCTGCGATTTTACGCCTCGATTTGCGCAAAATCTGCTCGCCCAGCCATCCAAGTCCATTTAACCAGAGCTTCCGCAGATAGGGCGTAAGCCTGCCGGGGTTCCGGCAGGCTCAGTGTGTGGAAAACGGCGTAAAACTCAGTCTTTGACCGCCTCGCCCACCCGAACCAGGTGGACCTGCATACTGGGATAGTCGCCGTTGAGTACCGGGAAGGTATAGCCGCCGTACATCAGGGCGCTGCCCCGATACCGCCGCTGCTCCTGTCCCTCGTCGATATAAACGCCGTCGGGGTCAAGCCCTTTCAGGCGGACGTGAACCAGGGCGGAGTTGGGCTGGGGGCTGCTGACCACCATATTGATGAGGCTCTCGCTGCCGTCCCGGGCCACGAACTGCCAGGCGCTGTAAAATCCGTCGTCCTGGGGCTTGGTCAGCCGGTAGTAAAGCCCGTCCTGAATCAGCCAGTAATATTTCTTGAAATCCGCGATTTGGCGGCGAACTTCTTCTTTGTCCTCATCGCTGAGCTTGTTGGGGTCCAGCTCGTAGCCAAAGCTGCCGGACATAGCCACCACGCCTCTGGTTTTCAGGGGGGTGGTGCGGCCCGTCTGGTGGTTGGGAGAGGCTGAGACGTGAGCGCCCATGCTGGAGACGGGGAACCCGAAGGAGGTGCCGTACTGAATTTTGATGCGCTCGATGGGGTCTGTGTCGTCGCTGCACCAGATTTGGGGGGAGTAGTAGAGGATACCCGGGTCAAACCGGCCTCCGCCCCCGGCGCAGCCCTCAAACAGCACATCGGGGAAGTCCGTCGTCAGCCGATCCATCAGCTCGTAGACCCCCAGCACATACCGGTGGCTGACCTCCCCCTGCCGCTCTCTGGGCAGCTGGCGGGAGTACACGTCGGAGAGGGAGCGGTTCATGTCCCACTTGATGTATTCGATGCGGTTTTCCCGCAGCAGGCGGGCGATGCTCTCGTAGAGGTAATCCCGCACGTCCTGCCGGGACAGATCCAGCACCAGCTGGTTCCGGCCCATCATGGGGTGGCGGTTGGGCAGGGAAAAGGCCCAGTCCGGGTGGGCGCGGTAGAGGTCGGAGTCCTCGTTGACCATCTCCGGCTCAATCCACAAGCCGAATTTCAGCCCCAGCTCATTGACTTTTTCAATCAGTGGGTGCAGTCCGCCGGGCAGCTTCTCCTCATTGACGAACCAGTCACCCAGGCCGGAGTTGTCGCTGTCCCGGTGGCCAAACCAGCCGTCGTCCAGTACGAACATCTCCACCCCCAGCTCCGCCGCCTGCTCCGCGATGTGCAGCAGCTTCTCTCTGGTGAAGTTGAAATAAGTGGCCTCCCAGTTGTTCAGCAGGAGGGGACGGCGGGCGAGCTTGTACTTGCCCCGGCAGACGTTGTGGCGAATGATGGTGTGGTAGTTGTGGGAAAGCTGAGTGAACCCGCTGGAGCTGTAGGTCAGCAGCACCTCCGGCGTATGGAAGCTCTCGCCGGGGGCCAGCGTCCACAGGAACTGCGCGTCATGGATGCCCATGACCACCCGGGTGTTCTCCAGCTGGTCCACCTCGATTTCCGTCTTGTGGTTGCCGGAGTACATAAACATCAGGCCGTAGCAGTCGCCGCTGTCCTCGGTGGCCTCGTGGTCGCAGAGGATGACGAAGGGATTGTGGTGGTGGCTGGTCATGCCCCGCTTGGAGGCGATGGTCTGGATGGAGTGGATCAGCGGGGTGCGCTCCACCTGCCGCTCCATACAGTGGCGGCCATGAAAATGCACCAGATCCCACTTGCCAAAGGGCATATCCAGGCAGAGGGAGGCCACCTTCTCCAGCCGCACGTTCTCCTGGCCCCAGTTGACGATCTCCGCGCAGCGGGTGATGATATCCTTGTCCTCAAAGACGCCATAGCGCAGCTTGACCATCAGCCGGGTCACAGGGTCCATCAGACTGATTTCCAGGGTGTCTGCCTCGCCGCCGTTGTCGTAGACGGCGGGCATGGCGGGGATGCTGTATTTCCCCGGCAGGATCTTGTGGCCGGTGTAACGGAAATCCGCCCCGTAGCTGCCGTCTCCGTTGACCACGGACAGGCCGTTGATGCGGAAGTCGCCTACGCCAAAGCTGGTGTACTCCTGGGGAAGCGTGTCCAGGGAGAAGGTGCGGTCAAACTTCACGTCGTAAGGGTTGCCGGAAAAGCCCCGGTCATAGCTGCTGTTGAGATAGGCCATATTGGCCCCGTCCACCTGCCGTCCGTAGTACAGGTGGTGCAGAAACCCATACTTGTCCACCTGCATCTGGTAGGTGGAGCTGCGGGTCTCCAGGGTCAGGAGCCGCTGCTCCTCGTCATAGCGGATGCTCATTCCGTTGGCTCCTTTCGGGGCGTTTCTTCCTCGCTGTCGCTTACCTTCTTGTCCTCGGCGGGGGTCTCCTTTTTGTCCCCAGCGGGGGCGGAAACCACCCCGCCCTGCATCCGGTAGTTCCGGGGGCTGACGCCGTAGACGTTTTTGAACGTTTTGGAAAAGGTCAGCGGGTTCTCATAGCCGATTTTCTGGGCAATCTCCTGGATGGAATACCGGGTCTCCAGCAGCAGCTCGCAGCCCCGGCTGAGCCGGTACTGCAACAGGTACTCCTGGGGAGAAATCCCCATCTTTTTCTTGAAAATGTTGGTCAGGTAGCTGCGGTTGATGCCAATGTACTTGGCCACGTCGTTGACCTTGATGCTGGCGTAGTTGTAGCGGATAAAGTCCAGTGCGTGGTTGACGTACACGTCCGGCGCGTACTCGTGGTGGCGGCGCACCACCTGAGACGACTTGTAGTTGGACTCCACCGCCAGAGACAGGTACTCAAACAGGACGCCCAGCCGGAGCAGGTCGTTGGCCAGGGTCAGCTCCGGCCTGTCCAGAATCCGCTGGGTCAGGTGGTGGAACTCCTGTGGGTCCACGTAGCAGTCCATGGTGTTGACCCCCTCCCGGAACCCAGCGCTCTCAGCGTAGTAGGCGGCGTTGGCGCCGTCGAAGGTCATCCAACAATAGGTCCAGGGGTCGCTGTCGTCCGACTTGTACCAGCCGTCCTCGTTGGGCTTGGTCATGAACATCTGCCCGAAGTGCAGCCGCTGCTCCCGTCCGTCAATACAGATGGTACCCTTGCCGGAGAGGATCACGTGCAGGTGATACCCTGCCCGACCCTCCGGGTAAAAGATGCTGTCCGGTAAGCAGTGTTCCACGCCGCACAGGGTCAGATATAAGTCCTCTGTCTGCTTCTGGTGATATTCCAGACAGCGGAAGCGTTTGCCTTCATGGAAAGTAGATGCGTTGTCCAAGTTATCACCGGTCCTTCCTTCCGAATCGTGCAAAATGTTATTATGTCGTTTTTCTCACATTTTACATGGGTGCAATGTGAGACAGTGACAAATAAAGAGGCCGGAGCCATCACAAACGCGACGACTCCGGCACAGAGTCACCCTCGGGAGCCTCCGCGGGGAGGCTCCCCTGATTCAGGTGCAAACACCGAAAACAAAACGATGTTTATCTTACAGCTTGCCGCCGGAGGTCGCAATGCCCTCGACGAACTGCTTCTGGAAGATGATGTAGATGATGACCATCGGCAAAACAGCCAGAGCGGCAGCCGCCATCATAGCGGGGTAGTCGCTGGAATACTGGCCCTGCATCTTCGCCAGAGCAGCGGACAGGGTGGTGGTGGTCGCCTGAGAGCAGACAATCATGGGCCACATCAGGTCCTTGAACGCGAACACGGCGGTGAAGATGCCCAGGGAAACCATCGAAGAGCGGGTCAGCGGCATCATGATCCGCAGGAACTGCTGTCCGATGTTACAGCCGTCAATTGCGGCGGCTTCCTCCAGGTCGCGGGGCAAGCCCTGATAGCCGGTTTTCAACAGATAGGTGCCAAACGCGGTGACGATGCCGGGGAACACCAGGCCGAACATGGTGTTCAGCATCCCCAGACTGGAAACCATCAGGTACTGAGGGATGATGAAGATCTGAGAGGGAACCATCATCTGAATCAGAACCAGGGAGAACAGGATGTTCTTGCCGGGGAACTTCAGGCGGCCAAAGGCGTAACCGGCCATGGTGGCGGTCAGGCAGGCGCAGACCACACGGAAGAAGATCATCAGCAGGGTGTTTTGGTAGAGAATCAGGAAGTTATAGGACTTCCAAACCGTGGCGAAGTTGGACCAGTGCCAGCCGCTCTGCGGGAAGATGTAGAAGGGGCTGACGGAGATGGCTTCCTGGTTGGTTTTCAGTGCGGTCAGGATCATCCAGGCGAAGGGGACGATCATGATGATGGAGAAGATGACCAGAATCGCGTGGATAATGACGCTGTTCAGGCGATCTCTTGCTTTTGCGCTTTCCATTAATTGCTCCCCCTTTCTCAGTTGTAGAAGACGAACTTCTTCTCGCAGGACTGCAAGATGGCCGTAATGATCAGGATGAAGATCAGCAGCAAGCAGACAACTGCGGCGCCCATGCCCTTATTGCCGTTGGTGAAAGCGTAGGTGTAGAACACGTAAACCACGGACTGGACCTTGGGCAGAGCCTGGTTGGTCTTGTCCATAACCATGAACATCAGGTCGAACACAGTCAGAGCGCCGATGATACGGGTCTGGACGATGAAGAAGGTGGTGGGGCTGAGCAGAGGAATGGTGATGCTGAAGAACTGACGGATGCCGGTGGCGCCGTCGATCTCGGCGGCCTCATAGTAGTCGCCGGGGATCTCCTGCAAACCGGAGATGAACAGGACCATGTTGTAACCGATGATGGACCACACGCCGATGATACCAACGGAGATCCAGGCGATGCTGGGGTTGGAGATCCAGGCGACGCTGGTGCCAAACAGGTTGTTGATGAGGCCGAACTGCTGGTTGTACAGCCACTTCCAAACCATAGCCACAGCTGCGGGGGCGCAGACCATAGGCAGGAAGAAGATGGTGCGGTAGACGGTGACGCCGTGCATCTTTTTCCGGTTCAGGAAAACGGCCAGCACCAGCGCGATGACGATGGAGAACGGCACCTCAATGATAGCATACTTGACGGTGTTCAGCAAGGACTGCCAGAACTCGCTGGAGTTGTTGCCCACCATCAGGGACTGGAAGTTGGCAAAACCGACGAAAGTGTTGCCCTTGCCGAAGTCGCCGGTTTTGCAGAAAGCCTGGTAGATGGTGTTGAAGATGGGGTAGAAGTTCAAGACGATCAGGCCGATCATCGTGGGCGCTACGAACAGATAGGCCCACATGGCGGTGTTTTTCTCCGCCTTTGTCATACCCTTTTTTTCTTTCATACTCTCCCTCCTTGGATTTTGTGATGAAAAAAGGATGTTGCGGGGGTGTGTAGTGCTATTTTACTGTTATTTGGACAATTTTGTATAAAACAAGCGGGCCAAACGGTGGGGTTTGGCCCGCCTGCGTTCATTCAACAGTTAGGGCTGTAGGAACGTCGGAGAAAGCCTGCCGGGTATTATTCTTCGGCAATGGCGTTCCTGATGATGGTGGCCGCGTTGTCGCAGGCCTGGCTCATCAGGTCAGGATCGGAGGGATCCAGCCAGGCGTCCAGGAAGCAGCCGGTCTGCTGGAGGGCGTCCTCCCAAACAGTGGTGTTACGGGTGTAGGGACGGAAGTACAGGGTGCCATCTTCCTCGACCTTCAGGAAGGCGGAAACGTCCATGTCGCCGAACGCTTCGGAGAACGCCTCGTCAGCGCCAATGTAACCGGCCATGGTCACGCCCAACTCGGCCTGCTCGACCTGCTGTTCATAAGCGCAGAACCAGGAGATCAGGTCGTAAGCGGCCTGAGGATCGGCGACGCTGTAAGCGGCAGCCCAGCCGAGGCCGTTGTAGGAGGAGACGCGCTCGCCCTCGTCGCACTCGCCGTTGCCGTTGGCGTCGCAGTAGGGGATCTCGACCCAGTAGTAGTCGGCGGAGTTCTCAGCGGTGTAGAAGCTGTAAACCATCCAGGAACCCTGGGTGATCATGGCGACCTTGCCGGACATGAACAGGGAGTCGGTGCCGGTCTCGGCCACGGTGGTCTGGTCAACAGAGACGGTCAGGATCTGGCGCATCATTTCCATGCCGGCCTTGGCCTCATCGCTGTCGATGGTGGTGTCGGTGTGGTCCTCAGTGATGACCTCTCCGCCGTAACCCTGGATCAGGTTGTACCAGCCGTCCTGGTTGTTGGAGGTGTTCATAGCGAAGCCATAGACGCCGTCAGCAGCGCCGGCCTCGGTGATGGCGGCAGCGGCTTCATAAACGTCGTCCCAGCTCCAGTCGTCGGTGGGATAGTCGATGCCGTACTCGTCGAAGATGGCCTTGTTGTAAAGCAGGGCGATGGTGTCATGGTCCTTGGGCACTGCATACTGCACGCCGTCGGAGTTGTACAGGGCGACGATGCCTTCATAGTAGTTGTCCAGGTCGATGGCGTCGTCCGCCGCGATGTAGTCGTCCAGGTTCAGGAGCAGGTCGTTCTCCATGTACATCTGGGAGGTGTTGGAGTGCATCCAGAACACGTCGGGCATGTCGCCGCCGGAAGCGCCGGCTTCCAGCAGGGTCCAGTAGTTGTCCCAGTCAACCACGTTGATGTTGACGGAGACGCCAGAGGTCTCGGTCCACTCGTCGGCGATCTGCTGCAGGCCAGCCAGCTGGTTGTTATCCCAGATGTTGACCGTCAGTTCGGTGACGCTGTAGCTGCCGTCGCTGGAAGCGGTGGTGGCAGTGGAGCTGTCGCCGGTGGTGGTGTCGCTGGAGCTGGAGCCGCCGCAGGCCACCAGAGACAGGGCCATTGCCAGCGCCAGGATCAGGGCTGCGAGCTTTTTCAGTTTCATGTGTTTTCCTCCTTGCATGATTACACTGAATCGGTGGGCTTTCCCACCCTTTGAGGGTGATTTGATTTTACCGCGACATAGAATTTTGTTGTATGGCAAAATGTGAGTTTTAGATAACTTGATGTTAGTAATTTTCTGTCGTTTGACTTTTTTCACAAATTTGAGGGGCGAATTTTGTACACCTTAGACAATGCGCTCGAAATCCGAAAAAAATGGTTCATCCTTTTGTCAGATTTTTGTCATTTTTAACAAAGTTGGTCACGTTAGTTGCTTCTTTTAGGCTATATTTTTTAGCTGTTTTTTTACTTTTTGCTCCCATTTTTCTATGTTTTCGCTTCTTTCTTTCCTTTTTCAAAAAACTTTCTTGCGTGATTCTTCTTTCGTCATTTTTACTAGTTTTTTATCGTTATTATTTTCTATCTGCATAGTTCTTTTTTGAAAAACGCCCGTTTTTATTCATTTTCACCCTGTCCAATCGGGGTTTCCCCTCTTTTTTCCTTCCTGAAAAAATAGCCAGCGGCCCGGCATACGTCGGAACCGCTGGCAGGGGTGATTTAGCTGTTAGCCGTTAGCTATTAGCTGTTAGTTACGAAATGCAGACCGAAAGCGCAGAACTTAAAAGAGAAGCACCGCCAAACTAAAAGCTTAGAGCTAATAGCTAACAGCTCGGCGAAGCCGCTGTCAGGTGGAACAGGCAGGAGGCGAAGTCCCCGGCCAGGTCCGGCTTCTGCTCGGAACCGTAGACGGCAGCCATGGGCTGGGTGGAGGCGTCCTGGGGCAGCAGGCCGATGCTCATCAGCTCGTCGCCGCCGTGGGCGGTCTTGCCGCCGTCGATGCGGTAATCCAAACCCTCGTCCAGGCCCTGGAGCCGGACGCAGGGGAAATCGGTGGTGTTGACCCCATTGAGCAGCTTGTACACCCCCACGATGGCCTCCCGCTTGTCCGGGCTGACCACCATCCAGGCCCCCCGGTTGCCCTTGTAGGGGTCCTCCAGCCGGTAGAAAGCGCCAAACTGAATCAGCTGGCGGTTGGCCTTCATAAAGGCCACCTGCTCTTTCACCAGGGCGATTTCCTCCTCATCCAGCGTGTTCAGGTCCATCTCGTAGCCAAAGGCCCCGAAGTAGGCCACGTTCGCTCGGGTAGACAAAGGGGTGGTGCGGCCCGTCTGCTGGTTGGGACACTCGGAGACGTGGGACCCCCAGGAGGAGATAGGGTAGCCGTAGGAGGAACCATACTGAATTTTCACTCGCTCGATGGCATCAGTGTCGTCGCTGCACCATGCCTGGGGCGCATAATAGAGCATCCCGGCGTCGAACCGGGCGCCGCCGCTGGCGCAGGACTCAAAGAGCAGCTTAGGATATTTGGCGATGAGCTTCTCATAGAGGCTGTACACGCCCAGAATGTACCGGTGGTAGACCTCGCCCTGCTGGTCGGCAGACCAGTGGGCGGAGTAACATTCGGTGATGGAGCGGTTCATATCCCACTTGATGTAGGCGATATTGGCCCCGTCGAAGGCTTTCACCAACATATTATAAATGTAATCCACGACCTCCGGGTTGGAAAAATCCAGCACCAGCTGGTTCCGGCCCAGGCTCTTCCGCCGGTCGGGGGTGCAGAGGACGTACTCCGGGTGCGTCCGGTACAGGTCGGAGTCCTCGTTGACCATCTCCGGCTCGATCCAGATGCCGAACTCCATCCCCAGGGCGTTGACCTTGTCGGCCAGGCCCTTGACGCCGTTGGGCAGCTTGGACTTGTCCGCGAACCAGTCCCCCAGGCCGGAATACTCGGTGCGCTTGCCAAACCAGCCGTCGTCCAGCACAAACAGCTCCACGCCGACCTCCGCGCCCTTTTTGGCGATGTTCAGCACACTCTCCTCGGTGAACTCCATGCCGGTGGCCTCCCAGTTGTTCAGCAGCACCGGACGGGGGCGGTCCCGCCAGTAGCCCCGGGCCACGCGGGTCTGGAGGATTTTGTGGAGGGACTGGGACATCCCGTTCAGGCCCGCCCCGCTGTAGGTCATCAGCGCCTCCGGGGTCTGGAAGGTCTCGCCGGGGGTCAGCTTCCAGCAGAACTGGCGGGGGTTGATGCCCATGCTGAACCGAGTCACGTCGTAGGTGTCCACCTCGGCCTGGGCCAGGAAGTTGCCGGAGTAGACCAGCGAGAAGCCGTAGACCTCGCCGTTGTTTTCATCGGCGTTGGGCCGTTTTAAAATGACAAAGGGGTTCTGGTGGGGGCTGGAGTGGCCCCGCATGGACTCCACCGCCGTGACCCCCATCTCCAGAGGCCGGACCTTGGGGGCGCGCTCCCGGCCCCACGCGCCGGAGAACTGCACCCACTCAAAGTCGTGGTTGGGGAAGTCCACGCTGAGAGACATGGCCCGCTCCAGCCGCAGGGTCTGGCTGCCGCTGTTGCTGAACCGGGCGCTGCGGGCGATGACGCCCACGCCCTCAAAGACGGTGTAATACAGGGTCAGCTCCACCTGGGTCAGCGGATCCCGGAGCGTCAGCTCCAGAGTGGCAGCCTCGCTGTCGTCCTCGGTGTAGGAGTGGGGCAGGCCCTCCATCTCCGGCTTACCGCCGTAAATTTTGTGGCCGGTCAGCTGGAAATCGTTGATGTGGCTGCCGTTCTCCTGGATCAGCTCAAAGGCAGGCTGACGGTAGTCCGTGGAGCCAAAGCAGGGGTACTCCTGCATGGAAAATTCCAGGGAAAAATAGGGGTATTCCTTGATGGGAGTGGACGCCACAGGGCGGCAGCCGTTCCCCATCAGATGGGCGAAGCTCTCCCGGTCGCGCAGACGTTTCCCATAGTAGAGCTGTCCCAAATGGCCGTTGGGAAGCGCATAGAGGATGTAGCTGAGCGTGTTGTTACAGAGATGGAACTCTCTGGCTTGCTCGTGATAAATAATAGGCATGGCCTGTTCCTCCTTGGCAGAAATCCCGGCGGTACGTCCGGTTGTTGGGTGCATAATAGCAGTTCATCCCCCGTTGAACCATAGGCTAATGTCGCAAAATGCTGTCCTGATGTGGACACGGGACCGGGGGAACATCCTATGATAGATAGCTATTAGCTCTTAACTTTTAGCTATTGGCTTTGCGGTGCTTAACGATTCGCTCTGTGCTTTTGGTTCGCCACGCGAAACAAACCGCTGACGACCAACCGATGTTTCGCGCTGCTCGCTTTAAACTTGCAGCACCCGGCTAACAGCTAACGGCTAATGGCTAATTCTAGCAGCTGTCCTTTTCCACCAGCACCCAGGGGATCACCTCCGACTCGGCGCTCTTGCCGTCCATCAGGGCGATGAGCCGCTCCGCAGCAGCCCGCCCCAGCTGCTTGGAGCCGTGGGCCAGGGAGGTGATGCGCACCGGCGGCATTTCGCTGAAACTGGAGTTGTCGAAGCTGACCACCGCCATGTCCTGAGGCACCCGGATACCCCGCCGGGTCAGCACGTTGATGAGCCGGTAAGCCACCTCGTCGTTGTAGCACACCACGGCGGTGCAGTCTTTCAACAGGCAGTCGATATAGAAGTTCAGCATCGCATCGTCTCCCAGCAGCATCAGATCCCGCACCTCAGTGGAGTACCACAGGGTTCGGTCGTCGGGGATGGGCAGACCGCTGTCCCGCAGGGCGGCCAGGAACCCGGCGTACCGCTGCTGGCCCTGGATGTCGTCGCTCTTGAAAATGCTGCCGATGTGGGTGTGGCCCTTTTCAATGAGGTAGCTGGTCAGTTGGTAGCCGCCGCCGAAGTTGTCGTCCGCCACCAGCACTTGGTTGGGCAGTTCAGCGTAACAGCCGTGGATAAACACGATGGGAATCCCCTGGTCCTGGAATCGCCGGTACAGATCCAGATTGGGATTGGGCAGGGCGGTTTTGCTCCCCTCCACCAGCAGGCCGTCCAGTGGCCGCCGGAGCAGGTCGGTCAGCACGTCCCGCTCCACCCCCACCTTGTTCTCCGTGGAGAAAATCATGGTGGCGTAGTTTTTGCGGGAGAGGACGTTCTCCACGTCCCGGAGGATGGTTGGGAAGATATAGTCGTTGATGTAGGTGGTGACGATGGCCACGCCCTTGTTCTGCCGGGCAGTCTGCGGCTCCAGGATGTGAGAACCGCTGCCCTGCCGCTTTTCAATCAGGCCGTCGGTGACCAGGATGGAGAGGGCCTGGCGCACCGTCTGGCGGCTGACGGAAAACCGTTCCATAATCTCCCGCTCCGTCGGGAGCATCTGGCTGCGGCGATAGACCCCATCGTGGATCTCAGCGCTGAGTTGGTTGGCGATCTGCATATATTTGGGCGGCATGACGATCTCTCCTTCTACCGCATTTAAAATTCTTTCTGACTATCCCTTTGAATCAGCCGCGTTGTGAAAGCTGTTAGCCGTTAGCTGTTAGCTGTTAGTTAGGTGCTGCCAGTTTAAAGCAAACAGCTAAAAAGAAAGCTGAGAGCGAAACCACCCGTTTGTAAAGTCATACAAACGGTAAGCGCAGCACGTAATGCCAAGAACCACAGAGCTAATGGCTAATAGCTAAGAGCTAATAGCTAAAATACTCATAAGGCTGAGTAAAAGGGATAACCAGTAAATTCTTTAACTCTATCATAAAATATCACGCCGACTTTTGCAAGTATTTTTTGATACAAATTTAAAAAATTTTTCTATCCTGTCCGTACAATAGAGAAAAATTTCGTTTCCTGAAATTGTATTTTTCAGTTTCATGCCAAATTTTCCACTCAGCCAGAAACAGAAGAAAGAGCAAAAAATGTGTTTTTTAAACGAATAATTCATAAAATATCAGGGGAAATTCCGCATTTATCTTGAATTAACGCGGAAATTATCTGGTCAATCATAATTTGTATTGTAAATTTTGAACATATCATTTATTTGTATTGTTCATGGTGACAAACTTTTGTCGGTATCGTCAAGAACCTATTGACACTTTGCGGAAAGACGTGTTAGGATAAGGACAACAAGCATTGACAAGCGTTCCGCCGGTCACGAACCGGCTCCCCTAAGCACCTTTCACACTTATTTTTTACAGGAGGCAATTGTTTTATGTCTATTATGTCCAAGTACGAGTTCTGGTTTGTGGTTGGCTCCCAGTTCCTCTATGGCCCCGAAGTGGTGGAGACCATCAATGGCCGCGCCGCCGAGATGTGCGAGAAGATGAACGCTTCCGGCAACCTGCCCTGCAAAATCGTCTACAAAGGGATGGGCGTCACCTCGGACGGCATCGCCAAACTGATGAAAGAGGCCAATAACGACGACGCCTGCGCCGGCGTCATCACCTGGTGCCACACCTTCAGCCCCTCCAAGATGTGGATTCACGGCTTCAACCTGCTCCAGAAGCCCTATTGCCACTTCGCCACCCAGTACAACCGCAACATCCCCAACGAAGAGATCGACATGGACTTTATGAACCTGAACCAGGCCGCCCACGGCGACCGGGAACACGGCTTCATCGGGGCGCGGATGCGTCTGCCCCGGAAGATCGTCGCCGGTTACTGGGAGGACGCCCCGGTTCAGAAGGAACTGGGGGACTGGATGCGTTCCGCCGTGGGCTACGCTTTCTCTCAGAAACTCATTGTCGTCCGCTTTGGCGACAATATGCGGGACGTGGCCGTCACTGAGGGCGACAAGGTGGAGACCGAAATCAAGCTGGGCTGGCAGGTGGACTACTGGCCGGTGGGCCACCTGGTGGAGGTCATGGACGCTGTCACCGACGAAGAAGTGGACGCAAAGATGGCGGAATACCAGGCCCGCTACGACATGGCCACCGACAACATCGCCGCTGTTCGCTATCAGGCGCTGGAGGAGGTCGCCATGCGGAAGATTCTGGACCGGGAGGGCGCAAAGGCGTTCATCAACACCTTCCAGGATCTGTACGGCATGAGGCAGCTGCCCGGTCTGGCCTCCCAAAATATGATGGCTGATGGCTACGGCTACGGCGGCGAGGGCGACTGGAAGGTCTCCGCCATGACCGCCATTATGAAGGCCATGGCCGAGGGCATGGACGACACCGGCGTGGCCTTTATGGAGGACTACACCTACGACCTGGAGCCGGGCAAGGAGGTCTCTCTGGGCGCGCATATGCTGGAGGTCTGCCCCAGTGTGGCCGCCGCCAAGCCCCGCATCGAAGTCCATCCCCTGGGCATCGGCGACCGGGAGGACCCTGCCCGTCTGGTGTTCGAGGGCAAGCCCGGCCCCGGCATCGTGGTCAGCCTCATCGACATGGGCGGCCGCCTGCGCATGATTATCCAGGACATCGAGTGTATCAAGCCCATCTATGAAATGCCCAACCTGCCTGTGGCCCGCGTCATGTGGAAGGCCATGCCCGACCTGCTGACCGGCCTCAAGTGCTGGATCACCTGCGGCGGCGCTCACCACACCGTCCTCTCCACCGCCGTCACCGCCCAGATGATGATCGACTGGGCCGAAATGATGCAGATCGAGTGCGTCCACATCACCGCCGAAACCACCGTGGAGGGTCTCAAGCAGGAGCTGTTCCTCAACGACCTGGCGTGGAAGCTGAAATAATCCTCTGACCGCTTTCATTATCCGCATTTACATTTTTCTTTCTTCCCTGTCCGTCCCCTCCCGCTCCGGCGGGAGGGGATTTTTGGCAGCAGATGTTCTTTCAAAATTCCTGCGGGAATTTTTCCGTCGAAAACTTGACTTTGCCTCCTTAACAAGATATAGTTTTTTTGGTTGCTGTAATATGGGGTGATACATCCACAGCAGCCGAAACGGGAAGGCGGACCGGCGGGAGAGCGTCCGGCAGCCTCGTGAGGAGGAGGATAAATGTCCAAGGAACTGATTCGTTTGACCGATGTGTCTATGGTGTTCGACGGCAACACGACCGTTCTCGACAACATCAACCTGTATTTCAATGATGCAGAGTTTTTGACACTGTTGGGTCCCTCTGGATGTGGCAAAACCACCACCCTGCGCATCATCGGCGGCTTCCAGAAGCCCACCACGGGAGACGTGTTTTTCGATGGGATGCGCATCAACGACCTGCCCCCCTACAAGCGGCAGATCAACACGGTGTTCCAAAAGTACGCCCTGTTCACCCACATGAACATCTACGAGAACGTGGCTTTCGGCCTGCGCATCTCCAAGGTACCGGAGGACGAAATTCGCAGGCGGGTGGACGAATCGCTGAACATGGTCAACCTGGCCGGGTATGAACAGCGCAGCGTCAACTCCCTGTCCGGCGGTCAGCAGCAGCGGGTGGCCATTGCGCGAGCCATCATCAACCGGCCCAAGGTTCTCCTGCTGGACGAGCCGCTGGGCGCGCTGGACCTGAAACTGCGCAAGGGAATGCAGACCGAGCTGAAAAAAATCCAGCAGCAGGTGGGCATCACCTTTGTCTACGTCACCCACGACCAGGAGGAGGCGCTGACTATGTCCGACACTGTCGTGGTGATGAACGAGGGCCGAATCCAGCAGATCGGCACCCCTATCGACATCTATAACGAACCAAAGAACGCTTTCGTTGCCAACTTCATCGGGGAGTCTAACATTGTGGAGGGCGTCATGGAGCGGGACTGTCTGGTCTCCTTCGCCGGGCGCACCTTCGACTGCGTGGACAAAGGCTTCGCCCTCCGGGAACCGGTGGACGTGGTCGTCCGCCCCGAAGATTTGGTCATTTCCGCCCCGGAGACCGGCCAGCTCATGGGCCGGGTGGAAAGCGTCGTGTTTAAGGGCATTTTTTACGAAATTATGGTGGCCGGGGAGACCTTCACCTGGAAGGTCCAGACCACCCGCGCCCCCCAGGTGGGCCAGCTGGTGGGCCTGAGCGTGGAGCCTGACAACATTCAGGTCATGCACAAGAGCTGAGGGCGCGCCAATGAGAAAGAAATATCTGGCCATTCCCTATGTGGTTTGGATGGCGATTTTTGTCATCGCCCCCCTGTGCCTGGTGGTGGGCTACTCTCTCATCAACCGGGAAGGGCAGCTCACTCTGGAGAACTTCAAGACCCTGACCCAGTACTGGGCGGTGTTCGCCACCTCCTTCCGGCTGGCGATTATCGCCACGGCGGTGTGCCTGCTCATCGGCTACCCCATCGCCTACTGGATCTCCCGGGAGGGGCCGGGCGTCAAGCGCATCGCCATGATCGCCATGATGCTGCCCATGTGGATGAACTTCCTCCTGCGGACTTACGCCTGGATGAGCCTGTTGGAAAACACCGGCATCATCAACACCATTCTGGCGAATTTAGGCGTGTTCAAGCTCATCAATGCCGTTTTCGGCACCGAACTGACCTATTTCCCCATGATAAACACCCCCGGCGCGGTGGTGCTGGGCATGGTGTACAACTACCTGCCCTTTATGATTTTGCCCATCTACACCGTCATTGACAAAATCGACACGCGGGTCGTCGAGGCGGCGGAGGACCTGGGGGCTAACGGCGTGCAGGTGTTCCGAAAGATTATCTTCCCCCTGAGCCTGCCGGGGGTACTCTCCGGCATCACCATGGTGTTCATCCCCTCGGTGTCCACCTTCGCCATCTCCAAGCTGCTGGGCGGCGGTATGACGCTGCTGCTGGGCGACCTGATTGAGATGCAGTTCTACGGCAACGCCTACAACCCCTATCTGGGCAGCGCCATCTCCCTGGTGATGATGGTCATTGTCCTGATTTGCATGGCGGTTATGAATCACTTCGGTGAGGGAGAAGAGGGGGCTGTGTACTTTTGAGAAAGAACGGTTTTTTTGCCCGGCTGGGTCTGATTTTGACGATGATTTTCCTCTACGCCCCCATCATCGTCCTCATTGTCTTTTCCTTCAACAGTTCCAAGAGCCGCACCATCTGGACGGGCTTTTCCCTCCAGTGGTATGTGGAGCTGTTTGACGACAGCCGCATTTTGAGCGCTCTGGCCACCACTCTAGAGGTCTCGGTGCTGGCCATGGTGTTCTCCACCGTACTGGGTACGGCGGCGGCCATCGGTTTTTTCAATATGCGCAAGCGCCCAAGAGCGGTGTGCATGGCGGTGAACAACATCCCCATGACCAATGCGGACATTATCACCGGTGTCAGCCTGATGCTGCTGTTTGTGTTCGCCATCGGCGCGTTCAATTCCACGCTGGGGCAGCTGACGGGTATCACCCTGAAAATGGGCTTCGCCACCCTGCTGCTGGCCCACATCACCTTCGACATCCCCTATGTGATCCTCTCGGTGATGCCCAAGCTGAACCAGTGCGACCCCAACATCGAGGAGGCGGCGGAGGACCTGGGGGCCACCCCCTGGCAGGCTTTTTTAAAGGTGGTGCTGCCGGAGATTCAGCCCGGTGTGCTGAACGGGGCAATCATGGCCTTCACCATGTCGGTGGACGACTTCGTGATTTCCTATTTCACCGCCGGTTCCAGCACCTCTACCCTGGCGATGGAGGTCTATTCCATGACCCGCAAGCGCATCAGCCCGGAAATCAACGCCCTGTCCACGCTGATGTTTGTGGTGGTGCTGAGCCTGCTGGCCATCGTGAACATCCGCTCGGCCCGGCAGGAGAAGGCCGCCGCCGCCCGGGAAGCCAAGCTCCAGGGGAAGGGCTGACGCTCTGTCCCATCCGCTGAACGACCATTTTATGAAAAGAGGGAAACCGCTATGAAAAAAGCATTCCTGTTCGCCCTGTCCCTGTCCCTGCTGCTGTCCCTGACCGCCTGCGGCGGCAGCCAGACCACCAACGGAGAGGTCAACGTCTACAACTGGGGTGAGTATATCGACGAGGACCTGCTGGACGAGTTTGAGGAGGAGACCGGCATCAAGGTCAACTACACCACCTATTCCGACAACGAGTCCATGTACTCCACCCTGAAAAACGGCTCCGCCGAGTACGATGTCATCATCCCCTCGGACTATATGATCTCCCGGCTCATCGAGGAGGATATGCTGGAGGCCATCGACTTTGACAACGTCCCCAACTTTGCCAACATCGACGACGATTACAAAAATCTGGACTATGACCCCACCAACGAGTACTCCGTCCCCTATATGTGGGGCGTAGTGGGCATCGTCTACAACACCACCATGGTGGACTATACCCCCACCAGCTGGGACATCCTCTGGGATGAGGATCTGAGCGGGCAGATTCTGATGTTCGACAACAGCCGGGACACCATCGGCATCGCCCTGAAAAGCCTGGGCTACAGCTACAACACCACCGATGAGGCGGAAATCACCGAGGCAGTGGATAAGCTCATCGAGCAGAAGCCCCTGGTGCAGGCCTACGTCATGGATCAGATTTTTGACAAGATGGAAGCAGGCGAGGCCGCTGTCGGCCCCTACTACGCCGGGGACGCCATCACCATGATTTCCGAGAACCCTGACCTGGCCTTTGTTTTCCCGGAGGAAGGCTCCAACTACTATGTGGACGCCATGTGCATCCCCAAGGGAGCCTCCAACAAGGAGAACGCCGAGGCGTTCATCAACTTCATGTGCGAGCCGGAGGTCATGGCCGCTAATGCCGAGGAAATTTACTACTCCACCCCCTCCTCCGCCGCCAAGGATCTGCTGGAGGACGAGCTGAAAAACAGCGACATCGCCTATCCCGCCCAGGAGGTCATGGACAAGGCCGAGGTCTATGTCAACCTGCCTCAGACCGTGCTGGACCTTTACGACGAGGAGTGGATTCGGCTGAAAGCTGCCTAACCCGCGCCGCCGCGCCTGCCAAACGGCAGGTTCTCAGCCCCAAATCACCATTTGGGTGAAATTTCAACTGGATATCCCTTTTACACACCCTTATGAGTGGTTTACCTCTCAGCTTTCTTTTCCGCTGTTCGCTTTAGGCTGGTAGTACCTGGCTAACAGCTAACAGCTAATGGCTAATAGCTTATTTCCTTTTGCAAATCTGTTGACCGCCCTGACGGACGGTGGGGAGGTAAAAATGAAGAAAACGTTTTGCGCCCTTTTTCTGTTCCTGACCCTGGCGCTGGCCTGCGCCGCCCTGACCGGCTGCGGCAGCAGCTACCCCAACGGGGAGGTCAATGTGGCCAACTGGGGAGACTACATCGACGAGGACACCGTCTCCGCCTTTGAGGAGGAAACTGGCATCAAGGTCAACTACTCCACTTACTCCGACAACGAATCCCTGTACTCTACCCTGAAAAACGGTTCCACCGACTACGACGTCATCGTCCCCTCGGATTACATGATTGCCCGGCTCATCGAGGAGGATATGCTGGAGGAAATCGACTTCGACAACGTCCCCAACGCCGCCAACCTGGACGAGGACTTTCTCAGCGCCCTGGACTACGATCCGGAGGGAGCTTATTCTGTCCCCTACCTGTGGGGCGTGGTGGGCATCATCTACAACACCACCATGGTGGACTACACCCCCACCAGCTGGGACGTGCTGTGGGATGAGAGCCTGAGCGGGCAGATTTTGATGTTCGACAACAGCCGGGACGCCATCGGCATCGCCCTCAAGCTGCTGGGCTACAGCTACAACACCACCAGCGAGGACGAAATTGTCGAGGCGGTGGATAAGCTCATCGAGCAGAAACCCCTGGTGCAAGCCTACGTCATGGATCAAATCTTCGACAAGATGGAGGCCGGAGAGGCCGCCGTAGCCCCCTACTACGCCGGGGACGCGGTGGTGATGATGCGGGAGAACCCCGACCTGGCCTGCATCTACCCGGAGGAAGGCTCCAACTACTACATCGACGCCTGGTGCATCCCCAAGGGGGCCTCCAACAAAGAGAACGCCGAGCTGTTCATCAACTATATGTGTCAAACGGAGGTCATGGCGGCCAACGCCACCTACTGCACCTATGCTCCGCCTTCCTCCGCTGCCCGCGCGCTGCTGGGGGACGACTTGTCCGACAACGAGCTGGTCTACGCCCCGGACGCAGTGCGGGAGCTGTGCGAAATCTATACCAACCTGCCTCAGACCATTTTGGATCTCTACGACCAGCAGTGGGTTCGGCTGAAGGCGGCGTAAAAATAGCTGTTAGCTTTTAGCCTTTAGCTATTAGCTTGGTTGTGCTGCCTTTTTGGTTCTGCGCTTTTGGTTTGCAGCGCCTGACAAATAGCGAACAACCAGTCATGGCGCGCAGCGCACCAATGGGGCTGATGCAAAGAGATACCCATAAAATCCATGAGCGGAGGGGGAGCGATTCCCTCTCCGCTGTCGTTTGTTTTGGCGAGATTTCTCTCCGGCGCCTTGCACTGTTTCGGTAAAGATGTTACAATAGTTAAAATGATTCTTGCCAATGGAGGGAACCCCCTTGAACCACGCCGTCACCTACGTCATCGGACACAAGAACCCGGACACCGACACCATCTGCTCCGCCATCGCCTACGCCCGTTTGAAGGAGATTCTGACGGGGCGGCGGTTTGTACCCAAGCGGGCGGGCCAGCTGAACGGGGAGACCCGTTATGTCCTGCGCCGCTTTGGGGTGAAGTCACCCGGCTATCTGGACACGCTGGAACCCCGCGTGTCAGAGATCCAGATTCAGGAGACTGGCAGTCTGACCCCGGAGCTGACCTTAAAAGAAGCCTGGGAACAGATGCAGGCCCAGGGGGCCGACACTCAGCCCGTGGTGGTGGACGGCGCCGTCCGGGGCATGGTCAGCGCTGGGGACATCGCCTGTTTCTACCTGGCGGAGCAGAACCTCCGCGCCCTGTCGGCCTCCGGCGCACGCTGCCGCAGCATCGTGGACACCCTGAACGGAACGCTGCTGCTGGGAGAGCCGGAACGGCCCTTCGCCCAGGGGCAGGTGATTATTGCCACCGACAGCCCGGCACGGCTGGCCGGGCAGGTGCAGCCCGGCGACCTGGTCATCACTGGGGACCGGCCGGAGGTCCAGCGAGCCGCGCTGGAGGCCGGGGCCGGTTGGCTGGTGGTGTGCGGCGGCGCGGCAGTGGCCCCCGATGTGCTGGAACTGGCAAAGGGGCGGGACTGTGTGCTGCTCTCCACCCCCTGCGACAGCTACGCTGCGGCCCGGCTGGTGACCCAGGCCGTCCCGGTGGGGCATATCATGCGCACCGAGAACCTGGTCTCCTTCCGGGAGGACGAGTTCGTGGCGGACATCCAGAGCGTCATGTCCCGGCGGCGGTTCCGCTGGTTCCCTGTGACGGACCGGAACGGCGGCTATGTGGGCCTTATCTCCCGCCGGGATCTGATGAACCTGGAAAAGCGCCAGGTCATTCTGGTAGACCACAACGAAAAGAGCCAAGCGGTGGACGGCATCGGCTTCGCCGAGGTGACGGAGGTCATCGACCACCACCGCATCGGCTCCACCATCGAGACCATCCACCCGGTCTACTTCCGCAACGAGCCGTTGGGCTGCACCGCCACCATCATCGCCATGCTCTACAAGGAGAACGATGTCAAGCTGGACAAGACCACGGCGGGGCTGCTGCTGGCGGCGATTTTGTCCGACACGCTGGCTTTCCGCTCCCCCACCAGCACCCCGGAGGACCGGAAAATCGCCAAAAAGCTGGCGAAACGGGCCGACGTGGAAATCGATGAGCTGGCGATGGCCATGTTTCAGGCGGGGAGCTGCCTGGACGGGAAAAGCGAGGAAGAGATTTTCTTCCAGGACTTCAAAACCTTCCAGGCCGACCCCTACCGCATCGGTGTGGGCCAGGTCAGCACCCTGGGGGAGGAGGCCCGCGATGCCCTCTGCCGCCGGATGCAGCCCCAGATGGCCCAGGTGCGCGCGCGCAGCCGCCTGGACGTGGTGTTCCTGATGCTCACCGACATCATGGACGAGTCCACCCTGCTGCTCTACGAAGGCGAGGGCGGCGAGGAAATCGTCCGGCAGGCGTTCCACGTGGACTGCGCCGACGGCATAGCCCGGCTCCCCGGCGTTTTGAGCCGCAAAAAGCAGACGGTGCCGTCCATTCTGGCCGCCATCCAGCGGATGGAGAATGGGTAAAGAAAGGTGCTTTCTGGTTATCTCTTTGAATCATCCGCATTTTTGCCCCAAATAGCACCAGTTTTCCACAGAGAACTTTCGTCCGGCAATTGACCCCCCTCTTGCCTCCCCTGAAAGGGCAGGGAGGGGCAACGCCCCGGAAGTGCCGCTTGACGGCGGAGGAGGGCCGCCGCCTTCAGGCGGTGGCGGAGGGGTTTCACGTCAAGTCTATGTAAAAGAGAGAATCAATGAACGCTATACTCTAAAAGAAGGCATTTTTATGGAGCCGAACAAGCATACCCTCTCCCTGCGGGAGCGCTGGGAAACCCACCCTCTGCTGGGCTGCGTTTTGCTGTCCCTGGCGCTGGGTACGGTGGGCGGATTGGTTTTTCTGATTTGGAACGCCGCCAACAGCACCTTCCTGATGGTGAGAGATTTCCTGGTGGAGTGCCTGTTCTGGTGGCTGCTGAGTGCGGCGGCCATCAGCCTGTTCGTGGCGCTGCCTCTGGTGCTAACCGCTGCGGAGCTTTATCTGCTGGTGGTGGCCCGGAAGCGGGAATCCCTCTACGCCAGAGGGCGAAGCATCGACATCGTGACCCTCCCGCTGGGGGTGGTCTACAGCGTCCTGCTGCTGAGCGTTTTAAATGTGGTGTTCACCGACTGGCCGGAAACCCTGTCCAACGCCGAGAAGCACACGCCCCTCTGGACCCAGGCGTGGCCCACGGTGGGGTGCATCGCGCTGGCAGCCTGTCTGGGCTATCTGCTGGTGAACTTCCTTCCGCTGGAGCGGACGCCGCCGCTGGCGCTGGTGCTGGGCTTCGCCGGGATGTACCTGGGTACGGCGGAGAGCCTGGTTTGGGCCGTGCAGATCTTCTCCCCCAATCCGCTTTACCTGCCGTTGCTGCTCCTGCCGCTGAACTGCGTCCTCGTCACCGCCCGCACCGTCCTCCACAAGGTCTGGGCGTGGAACCAGTTGGAGCCGAACCGAAGGCGGCAGTATTCCCGCCCCTGGCTGCAAAAAATCAACGGATTTCTCACCAACTCCGCCCGCTGGCCGGTGCTGGCGCTGGTCCTGATGTGGCCGCTGCTGGGGATTTTGATCGCTCTGCTGGTGCTGCTGGGGCAGCAGCCGGACACCATCATCAAGGCGTTCACCGAAACCAGCGACTGGAACCTCTCTCAGCAGGTCGCGCCGCAAAACATTTACTATGACGAGCATTATCTTTGCACCGTAGCGGCGGGAGGCCACCGCAGGGTGGTGAAGCCCCTGCGCATGGGCGTTCGCCACGGCCACCCGGTCGTCGTCAACCGGCAGCTCTGCGTCGCCAACGCCTTCGAGCAGGTGCTGGAGGAAAAAACGCCCCGGTTCCACCGGGCCGTCCGGCGGTTTTACGACAAATACGGCTTCCCGGTGGCAAGGCTCATCCGCTCCCGGTACGCGGCGGACGGGGTGTATCTGCTGATGAAGCCGCTGGAGGAACTGTTTCTGGCGGTGCTGTACCTGACCGACGCGAATCCGGAAAACCGCATTGCCATTCAGTATACGGGAACAAAACTGTCAGATTTTGCAGCAGAATCATGATATAAAAGGAGGAACCTGCCATGTTCTGGAACCGGAAACCCAAAACCGAACCAAAGACCTTTGACCGCACCAAAAAGCGGCCCGTCATCCGGGCCAGCATCTGCACCGGAGAACAGACCGCCTGCTTTCAGAACCTGGAGACCGGAAAGCTGGAGGAAATTATGTTGCTGCGCACTCCGGCGGACCGGGCGGAGTTCCTGAACACCTATGGCATCCGGGAAGAGGAGCTGGAGACGGTGTATTGATAATTCTGGTTATCCTTTTGAATCGGCCCATCGGCGATTTCAGTCGGTAAACCCCTCCACCATGCTTCGCATGGTCCCCCCTCCGCCGTCAAGCGGCACTTCCGGGGCTTCGCCCCTCCCTGCCCTTTCAGGGGAGGCAAGAGGGGTAGTCAATTACGAAATGCAACTTATTTAAACCTGTGCAAAGCAAAACGGACGACTAAATAAACAAGTAATGAGAGAAAAAACAACATTAGGAGGGAACACCTTGAGCCAGAAACCCATTTATGTCATCGGCCACAAGAACCCGGACACGGATTCCATCTGCGCGGCCATCGCTTACGCCAACCTGAAAAACATCCTGTCGGACGGGCAGCAGAAGTACATCGCCAAACGAGCGGGCCACACCAACCGGGAGACGAAGTATGTGCTGAAATTTTTTAAAATGAAGAAGCCCGGCTATGTGGACACCCTGGAACCACGCATCCGGGAAGTGACCATGCGCGAAACGGCGGGCATCGACCTGGAGGCGTCGCTGAAAACCGCCTGGGAGCAGATGAACGAGGAAAGCCTGCGCACTCTGCCGGTGTACCAGGACGGAAAATTCATCGGTCTCATCACCCAGGGGGACATCGCCCGCTCCATGATGGAGGAACACGCCTCCACCGCCCTGTCCTCCTCCGCCGTCAGCTGCAAAAATATTTTGGACACCCTGGACGGCACCCTCATCGTGGGCGACATCAACGCCGTCTTTCGGGAGGGCAAGGTGGCCATCGGCGCGGCCAACCCGGAGCTGATGACCCAGTACATCCAGCCCCACTCCATGGTCATCATGGGCAACCGCTCCGACGCCCAAATCAGCGCCCTGGAGCAAGGGGCCGACTGGCTCATCGTCTGCCTGGGCAGCGAAGTCTTTGAACTCATCAAAAAGCTGGCCAAAGAGAACGGCTGCAACATCATCAGCACCCCTTACAGCACCTACCGCACCGCCCGGCTCATCAACCAGTCCATGCCGGTGCGCCATGTGATGTACAGCGGCCCGGTGGTCTCCTTCCACGAGTCGGACTTCGTCAAGGACGCCCGCAAGACCATGACCAAAAAGCGGCTGCGGTACTTCCCGGTGCTGGACAAGGACGACCAGATTATGGGCCTCATCTCCCAGCGGAACCTGCTGGACCTGCACAAGCAGCAGGTGATTTTGGTGGACCACAATGAGCAGTCCCAGTCTGTGGACGGCATCGAGGCGGCGGAAGTGGTGGAGGTGGTGGATCACCACCGCATTGGCGGCATCCAGACCATCTCTCCGGTCTACTTCCGCAACCAGCCCCTGGGCTGCACCTGCACCATCATCGCCCAGATGTACCAGGAGAGCGGCGTGGAAATCACCCCCGAAATGGCGGGTATTATGTGTTCTGCGATTTTGTCCGACACCCTTTGCTTCAAAAGCCCCACCTGTACCCCCGTGGACGAGGCCGTGGCCCGCGACCTGGCGAAAATCGCCGGCATCGACCCGGAGGAACACGCCGCCAATATGTTCCGGGCGGGCAGCCAAATCAGCGACAAGACAGAGGAGGAAATTTTCTATCAGGATTTCAAGACCTTCTCGGTGGAGGGCTTCCAGGTGGGCGTGGGCCAGGTGACGGTCATCGGCGCCGAAATGGTGGAGGATCTGCGGGGCCGGATGCTGCCCTATATGCAGCAGATTTTGGAGCGCACCCACCTGGACATGGTGCTTTTGATGCTCACCGACATTATGAAGGAATCCAGCGAGGTTCTCTATGTCAGCGACCAGCGGAAGATCAACCTTCCGGAAGTGGTGTCCAGCGCCTTCGGCGTTCAGGCCGGGCCGGACAGCGCCGAGCTGCCCGGCGTTGTCAGCCGGAAAAAGCAGATGATGCCCAGCCTGACAATCGCCATTCAGACCATGTAATGACGAACCGCTCAAACTTTCCAAGTTTGGGCGGTTCGTCAGCTATTAGCTATTAGCTCTTAGCTGTTAGCCAGGAGCTGCTGTCTTTTACGGTTGACCTTTTTACTCAGCCTTGCTAGTGACATCAGAGAACCCCCTCCGTCACGGCGGCTTACACCATACCACCTCCCCTTTCAGGGCAAGGAACGCAGCGCAGGGAGAAGCGCAGCTTCGGAAGTGTCCCTTGAAGGCAGAAGTGCCGCTTGACGGCGGAGGCGAGAGGGGTGGTCAGTTACCAAACGATGGTTCTCTGTGGGAAACTTATACTATTTAGGGCAAAAATACTAACCTTCCAGCAAACACTATTTTAGCTATTAGCCATTCGCTGAAAACTCGTTACTAATAGCTAAAAGCTAACAACTAATAGCTCTTAATACAGCTCTTAATAATGTTTCTTATTCGGCTTATCTGCCTGGGGAACGCTCCCATCGGCGTACTTCCCCTTGACCCGCTCCCAGTAGGCGCGGGCGGCGTTCTCGGTCTTGTTGTCCCCGTACTCATAATAGACCCGGTCTTTGATGCGGTCGGGCAAATACTGCTGGGGGGTGTAGTGGTCGGGGAAGTCGTGGGGGTACTGGTAGGTCAAGCCCCGGCCCAGCTTCTTGGAGCCTTGATAATGAGAATCCATCAAATGGGCAGGAATGGGGCCGTAGTTGCCCCGGCGCACGTCGGACAGAGCGGCGTCGATGCCGCAGATGGCAGAGTTGGACTTGGGCGCGGTTGCCATGAGAATGGCTGCCTCTCCCAACGGAATACGGGCCTCCGGCAGGCCCAGCATATTGGCCGCGTCGATGCAGGACTTGACGATGCTCACCGCCTGGGGGTAGGCCAGCCCCACGTCCTCGCAGGCGATGACCATCAGCCGACGGCAGGCGGAAACCAGATCCCCCGCCTCCAGCAGTCGGGCCAGGTAGTGCAGCGCCGCGTCCGGGTCGCTGCCCCGGATGGACTTTTGCAGGGCGGAGAGGATGTCATAGTGGCTGTCGCCGTCCTTGTCGTAGCGCATGGCGGACTTCTGGGCCAGCAGCGCCGCGTCCTCCAGAGTGATTTGCACCTGTCCGTCCCGCTTCACCCCGGCGGTAAACAGCAGCTCCGCGCCGTTGATGGCCTTGCGCACGTCGCCGCCGCAGGAGGTCGCCAGATACTCCACCACGCCGTCCTCCAGAGCGGCGGTTTGCCCCGCCTGCTCCTCCAGAGCGCGGAAGGCCCGGCGCACCGCCGGTTCTACGTCCTCCGGCTCCACGGGCTTGAACTCGAACACCGTAGCCCGGGACAGCACCGCGTTGAACACGCAAAAGTAAGGATTCTCGGTGGTGGAGGCAATGACGGTGATTTTCCCGTTTTCCATGAACTCCAACAGGGACTGCTGCTGCTTTTTGTTGAAATATTGGATCTCGTCCAGGTAGAGCAACACTCCGTTGGGAGCCAGCAGGGTGTCCACGTCTGCAATCACGTCCCGGATATCTGAAAGGGTGGCGGTGGTAGCATTGAGCCGGTGGAGGGCCTTGTTGGTTCGGTTGGCGATGATGTTGGCCACAGTGGTCTTGCCCGTTCCGGAGGGACCGTAAAAGACCATATTGGGTACCGCACCCCCCTCGATGATGCGCCGGAGGACGCCGTTTGGCCCCAGCATATGCTGCTGCCCCACCACGTCGTCCAGAGTCTGGGGGCGGATCTCATCCGCCAGCGGACGGCCATTCATAGAAGTCACCACCTGTCACTGAAATGCTTGTTCTATTGTAATGTCTGCTGAATAAACCGCCATGCAGTTTATTTGCGCGGCGAAAGCCGCGCAATCTCATGAAACCGGCAGTTTTACGCTGGTTTCATGAGATGCAGCCATTATTGCAATGCGTATCTCCGTTGACACAGCTTGCAGTGTCAACGGAGGGTGCAAGATTTTTTCGCTTACTTGCGTAAAAATCTTGCACTTGAACAAAGCCGAAAGGCATGAAAAGCCTCGCCTTTCAATGCTTGCGGCTTTGTTCAGTACGCATTATTGTAGCACACTTTCCCTGTGGGGGAAAGAAAAACTTTGCGTGGTACACGAGGTGCCATTTTGTGCCATAGCTGCAACAGGAGGTTTCCCGCTTGTATTCAGGGAGGAGAAGCACAGCGCCAGCCCCAGCGGGACAGCGATCAACTGTGTTCACGGTGATAGGGTACAGGTGATGAAGGATCGTCTGTTGGGGCGAAAAGGGCGTCTGGGGCGTTTTCCGGTTTGGAAGGAGCGCCTTGCCCAGACTTTCTTTTCTGAAAGTGATTTTCCCATGTTTTATACCCTCTGCGACAAAAACCGGCCGCAAAACAACAGAATTTTTGGAATATTGGGCAGTCCATTTCCAGCAAACAGCTATTGTAAATTTTTATGACCTGGTGTAAAATAGGTATTACGTGCATAAAGGGGCGACAATCGGTCGATTTTCGTCACAAAACACAGTTGAAAATGCGGGTAAAAACGAAAAACAGGACTATTTGATGAAAATTCCGTTTGTTATCAAAAATTGCTGCTCCGGCGCGGCAGCGTTCCGGCGGCGTTTCCCTTCTATGCAGATCTCCTCTGGGGCGTGAGACCGCTCTCCGGCGGGAACCCCTTACCTACGTACCGTTTCCGGCCGGTCGCCGGGCTGATTTTCGGGAAATTTCAGGTGATGATTTGAATGACTGTCAAATGAGCGACGCAGATGTCCCAAAACTGAACATTGCGATGCTGGGCCACAAGCGTATTCCGTCAAGAGAGGGCGGAATCGAAGTCGTTGTGGAAGAACTGGCGGTTCGCATGGCCGAAAGAGGGCATCAGGTCACCTGCTACAACCGCAAAGGCCACCATGTCGCCGGTTCTGCCTACGACAGTGGCCACTCTGAACGTCTGGTTCGGGCCGGGGTCAAGGTCAGGCAGGTACCCACCCTCGACCGCAAAGGACTTGCCGCGTTAACCTCCTCGTTTTTCGCGGCGCTGGCAGCCGCCTTCGGGGACTATGACGTGGTTCATTTCCACGCCGAAGGCCCCTGCGCGATGATGTGGCTCCCCAAGCTGAGGGGAAAACGCTGTGTCGCCACCATCCACGGGTTGGACTGGCAGCGGGCCAAGTGGAAGGGCGGCCTCGGTGAAAAGTACATCAGGCTGGGCGAAAAAGCCGCCGTCCGCTTTGCCGATGAGATCATCGTCCTCAGCGAGGGTGTGCAGACCTATTTCCGGGACACCTATGGCCGGGAGACAACGCGCATCCCCAACGGGGTGACAAAGCCGTCCCTTTCTCCTGCGGAGCTGATCCGGCAGAACTACGCGCTGGAAAAGGACAGCTATCTGCTCTACCTGGGCAGACTGGTGCCGGAAAAGGGCGCCGCTGCCCTGATCGACGCCTTTCGGGGCGTACAGACCGACAAGCGTCTGGTGATCGCAGGCGGGTCCTCCGATTCCGACCAGTTCGTCGAGGAGCTGCACTGGCTGGCCGCCGACGATGACCGCATCGTCTTTACAGGGTTTGTGCAGAACCAGCTGCTGGCGGAGCTGTACAGCAACGCCTACCTCTATGTGCTGCCCAGCGAGGTGGAGGGGATGCCGCTGACCCTGCTGGAGGCGCTGAGCTACGACTGCTGCTGCGTCACGTCGGACATTGCGGAGTGCGCCTGCGTCCTGGGCGGACACGGCGTGACCTTCCCCCAGGGCGACACGGAGGCCCTGCGGGAGGTTTTGCAGGCCCTGTGTGACGACGAAGCCGCGGTGCAAACCTGCAAAAGGGGCGCTTCCGAATTTGTCTGCGAAACCTATCAATGGGACTCTGTCGTGGACCAAACCATGGAACTCTACAGAGCGAGCATGAAAAAATGATACGAGTGTTACAGTGCGTCAACAATATGCACCGGGCCGGGCTGGAGACCATGCTGATGAACTATTACCGCAGCGTGGACCGCACCAGTCTCCAGTTCGATTTTCTGACCCATCGGCCGGAAAAGAGCGACTATGACGATGAAATTCTGGCGCTGGGCGGCAGGGTGTTCTATGCGCCGCGGCTGCTGCCCCAAAATTATCCCGCGTACTTCCGCTATATGGAGCGGTTTTGGCGCGACCACCCGGAATACCAAATCGTCCACGCCCACATCGACGCCATGAGCTACCTCCCGCTGCTGACCGCGAAGAAGGCCGACGTTCCGGCGCGCATCGCTCACAGCCACAACACCTCCATCGACCGGGATTATAAATACCCGCTCAAGCTCCTGTTCAAAGGGAAGCTGCCCACCGTGGCAAACTACCGCTGCGCCTGCGGCCAGGCGGCTGGGGAATTTTTGTTCGGCGGTGCGGATTTTACCGTCATCCCCAACGCCATCGAGGGGGATCGATTTCTCTTTAGCGCCAATACCCGTGCAAAAACGCGGGCGGAGCTGGGGATTTCCCCGGAGGAATTTGTAGTCGGCCATGTGGGGCGGCTGAGCTACCAGAAGAATCACCGTTTTCTACTGAGAATCTTCGCGGCTGTCCTGCAACAGAGGCCAACCGCCCTGCTGCTCCTGGTTGGGACAGGGGAAAAGGAACCGAACCTCAGGAAACAGGCGGCGGAGCTTGGCATCAGTGACCGGGTGCGCTTTTTGGGCAGCAGGGACGACACAGACCGGCTGTACCAGGCTATGGACGTGCTGGCGCTGCCCTCTTTGTTCGAGGGGGTTCCCGTGGTGGGAATCGAAGCGCAGTTTGCCGACCTGCCCTGCGTTTTTTCGGACAAGGTGCCAAAGGAAGCAAAAATCAGCGGGAAAACCGTTTTTCTCTCGCTGGAGCAGCCGCCGGAGGCGTGGGCTGAGACCATCCTGGCCTGTGGGAGAACGCCGAGGGTCCGGGACGGCAAAGACGGCCTTTTCGCCAGATACAATATCAGGAGCGCCCATTCTGTTTTGGAGGACTACTACACAGCGATTGCGGAAACCCTCCGGTAGACAAGGCTCCGGTTCCCTTTTGGCGCGCCGTTCGGAACCGGAAGAGAAGCGCTCCGCGCCGTGGACGAGAACGGAGGGATCCCTTGTCTGAGAAAATCGACTTTGTAATTACCTGGGTGGACGGGTCGGATCCGGCGTGGCTGGCGCAAAAGGCCCCGTACTGCCCCGCCGACCAGGACAACGGCAGCACGGACAACCGCTATCGGGACTGGGGATGGCTGCGCTACTGGTTCCGGGGCGTGGAGCAATACGCCCCCTGGGTGAACCGGGTGTTCTTTGTGACCAACGGACAGTGTCCCCCGTGGCTGAACCTGGAACACCCCAAGCTGCGTTTTGTCCGGCACAACGACTACATCCCGGCGGAATATCTGCCCACGTTCAATTCCAATGTAATCGAGCTGTTTCTGAACCGCATCCCGAACCTGTCGGAGCATTTCGTCCTGTTCAACGACGATATGTACTTGTTCGCCCCGGTTCAGCCCTCCGACTTTTTCCGGGACGGGGTCCCCTGCGAAACAGCGGCCATGAAAACCATCGACGGGGTGGACCCGGAGGATGTGTTTCCCCACACCATGCTGAACAACATGGCCGTTCTCAACCAGAACTTCCAAAAATCCGCCGTGTTAAAGCGGTATGCCGGGAAGTTTTACCGCCCCTGCTACGGGAAATATTTTGTGAGCAACCTTCTGCTGACCCCCTTCCAATACTTCTCCGGGTTTCAGGATCTGCACTTTGCCACCTCCCACCGCAAATCCACCTTTGATTTGGTGTGGACCGTGGCGGAAAAGCAGCTGCTCCGCTGCGCGGAAAATCGCTTCCGCAGCAACAGCGACCTTTCCCACTGGATTTTTAAGTATTGGAACCTCTGCACGGGCAGCTTCATCCCCCGCAGCATCCACTGGGGCCGCTGCTGCGAGCTGGGACAGGATCCTCTCCCTCAGGTGCAGTCGGTGATGCAGTCAAAAAAATACAAGCTGGTTTGCCTGAACGACTCCCAGACAGAACTGGATTTCCGGGGGATTCAAGCGCGGCTGACGCCGCTGTTTGCCCGGCGTCTCCCGAAAAAGTGCGGCTATGAGCGGTAAAGAGCCGCTGTCCGGGCTGATTGACTTTCACGCGCACATCCTCCCCGGCCTGGACGACGGCCCCCAAACCATGGCTGAGGCGGAGGCCCTGCTGCGGCAGGCGTATGGAGAGGGGATCCGCGTCATCTTCGCCACCTCCCATTACCGCCCCCGGCTGTGGCAGTATCCGCCGGAGCGGTACTGGCAGCAGTTGGAGGCGGTGCAGGCCCTGACGAGGCAACTCGGCCTGGACTTGCGGATTCTGCCCGGCAGCGAAGTGTTTTATAGCGGAGAACTGATCCGCGCACTGGCGGAGGATCTCTGCCGCCCCCTGCGGAACCGCTTCGTGCTGTTGGAGTTTGCGCCCGACGTCCCCTTTCCCAAAATGCTCCGGGCAATGGACATTCTGACCGCCAACCGCTACCGGCCTCTGGTGGCCCACGTGGAGCGATACGCCTGCATCCAGGCGCGGCCCGGCCTGGTTCGGCAGTTGAAGGAGGCAGGCGGCTGGGTTCAGGTGAACACGGGCAGCATCGCCGGGCCGCCTGCGCCGCCGGTAGAGCGCGCCGCCGCCCGGCGGCTGCTGCGGGGGACACTGATTGACATTTTAGGGACCGACTGCCACCACACCGCCCAGCGTCCCGCCTCCTATCAGGCGTGCGCGGACTATCTTCTGCGGCGCTGTTCCGAGGAATACGCCTGGAGGCTGTTGGTGGAAAATCCGGGCGTTATTTTCCGAGAGCCATAAAGGACCGTGAGAAATGTTACCTCAAAAGTCAAAAAATCCAGACATTCTGCTCTGCGGCCTGATTGTCCTGTTTTGCGTTCAGGATCTCCTGCAAACCCTGATTGGCCCGTTCCGGGCTTTGGAGGAGCTGGTGGCGCTGAGCGTGGTGGTTCTGTTTTTTCTGGAACTCTGCCAGACCCAGTTCAGCTTTCGGTTTCAGACCAACACCCTTGTCATTTTGCTGCTGCTGCTGCTGTTCCTGCTGACGGGGGCGTTTCCACCCTGCTGAACGGTTCGCAGCCCCTGTCCAATGTCCTCTCCGACATCCTGGTGTGGCTGAAATTTCCGGCGGCCATCGCCGTGGGCTACCTGCTGACCATGCACCGGAACAAAGCGGAGCGATATGCCGCGCTCATCCGCCTGATGGATGTGGTGACGGCCTGCCTGACGCTGCTGTTTCTGGCGGATCTGGTGTTGCACATCTTTCCGGGGGACATCCGTTCGGGGCTGCGCGCCGTGAAGCTGTTTTACTCCGCCTATACCTATTGCGCTGCGGTCATGTGCTTTCTCTGCGCCATTTACTTCCGTATGTACGAGTTTTTGGGGGACAGGGTGCTGCTGCGCCTGCTGCCGCTGTGGGCCATTATGGTCTGCACCCTGCGTTTCAAGGCGATTTGCGCCGTGTTCTTTATGGTGTTCGCCTTTTTAATCATCTGTCAACGCCGCCGCGCCTTCGGTCCTCTGACGTGGGGGATGCTGGGCGCAGGGGGGCTGCTGCTGGGCATCCGCACCATCCTGTACTATTATGTCACGCTGCAAAACGAGTCTGCCCGGTCAGCGCTGAGCAGCACGGCGCTCCAAATCGTCCGGGACTATTTCCCTTTGGGGACCGGCTTTGCTTCCTTCGGCTCCGCCTTTTCCGCTGAGCCATATTCCAGAGTCTATGAACTTTACCACATCAACCACGTCTGGGGCATCTCGGAGGCGTACCACTCCTTTATTTCCGATTCCTTCTGGCCCTATCTGATGGGCGAGACGGGTATTTTGGGGGCCGTTTTCTACTGCGCGGCGCTGGTCGCTATTTTCTGGCGGCTTTCCCGGCTGCGGCTGGTCAACGCCTTCGCCTACGCCGCCGCGCTGGTGTGCTTTATCTACCTGATAATCTCCAGCACGGGCGAATCCGCGTTTACCAACACCTTCGGCGTCTATTTTGGCTTCTGGATTGGCGTTGTGTTATCGGAAGAGGGGCCTGCCTATGAAGTGGCCTGACACCCTGAAAACCGCCTACCGGCGGCTGTCAGACGCAAAAAAAACTTCCATCTATTTTACCATCTGCAACTTTCTCCAGCGGGGTACCGCGTTTATCACCGTTCCCATCTTCACCCGGCTGCTGACCACCCAGGAGTACGGCGTCTACAGCGTCTACCAGACCTGGTTCGAGCTGCTGGTGGTACTCACCTCGCTGAAGCTGCCCTATGAGGGACTGAACAACGGCCTGATTCGGTACGAGGAGGACAAGGACGGGTACGTTTCCTCCATCGCAGGGCTGATTTCGGTTATGACCCTGGGGTGGCTGGCGGTGTACCTGCTGTTCCGGCAGTGGATCGACCAGTTCATCGGCCTCTCTTCCCTGCTGATGGGGCTGATGTTCGTGGAGATTTTCTTCAACCCCCCGCTGTACCTCTGGACCAACCGGGAGCGGTTCGACTTCCGCTATCGTGCGCCGGTGGCCGTCACCGTCGCCAGCACCATCGTCTCGCCTGTCATCGCGGTTGTGGCGGTGCTGTGTACCCCCTACAAGGCAGAGGCCCGCATCATCGCCACCGTAGCGGTGCAGGGTGTATTGGGGGCGGCGCTGTACGTTTACCTGCTGAAAAAGGGCGGGAAGTTCTTTGATGCGACTTACTGGAAGTTCGCCCTGCGGTTCAATCTGCCGCTCATTTTCTACTACCTGTCCCAGACGGTGCTGAACCAGGCGGACCGCATTATGATTAACTACTACGAGGGGACGGGCAGCACCGCCATTTACTCGGTGGCCTACTCCGCCGCCACGCTGACCCTGCTGCTGGTGTCCGCCATCAACGGCTCCTACAACCCGTGGATGTACAAAAAGCTCAAGGTCAGCGACTATGCCGACATTCGGAAGCAGTCCACGTTGATTTGCCTGATGCTGGGCGTGGTGGTTCTCCTGATGACGGCGTTCGCCCCTGACCTGGTGGCGCTGCTGGCCACCGGGGAATACCAGAGCGCCATTTGGGTCATCCCGCCGGTGGCGGCAAGCGTCTTTTTCGTGTTTCTGTATATGCTCTTCGCTAATGTAGAGATGTTTTACGGGGAGACCCGGCTGATTCCGGCGGTTTCTATTATCAGCGCGGGGGCCAATCTGGTACTCAACGCCATCTTCATTCCCCTGTTCGGCTTCCTGGCCGCCGGGTGGACGACGCTGGTGAGCTATGCGCTGCTGACCCTGCTCCACTTTCTTGTGATGAAGCGGGCCTGCCGCCGCCACGAGGTAGCGGAAACCGTGTTCGCGGAAAAGAAGCTCGCCGTCCTGACTGCGGCAGTGATTTTGGGCTGCTTTGCCATGATGGCCCTCTACCGGCTGGGATATGTGCGGTATGTGGTGTTTTTGCTGGCGGGACTGGTAGGGATTTGGAAAAGAAAGCCGCTGCTGGCCCTGCTCAAAAACGGAACTGGGGAGGAATAACCAATGTCGGAACATCGTCAGACACAGAGAGGTCTGGGTTATTTCAACGCAATTTACGGGTATGGAATGATCATGGTGATCTTAGTCCACACCATTTCCTTTAACAGCGATTATTTCTATTCCAACTTCGTGTTTTACGGGTGGTTTTCTGTCCTCGGCTCCGCCTACATGGTACTCTTTTTCCTGCTCAGCGGCTACGGGTTCACCCCGTCGCCCGCCAGAAAAGCGCTTTCCTTCCACTTTCGCACCCTGCTGAAGCCCTACTACATTACGGCGGCGGCGGTGCTGCTGGCAAAGCTGATCCTCTCCTTTGTGCGCCGCCGTTCGTTTTGGGAACACGGGGGAGAATACCTTCTGACCTACGCCTTGGGGCTGAACGTCGAGGGGGGCGGTACGCTGTTCGGCATCCCGGTTGAGAGCGTCAGCATTTTGTGGTTCCTGTTGGCGCTCTTTGAGGCCCGCTGCCTGTTCAACTGCCTGGCCCACCTGAAAGACCGGCGGCTCACCTATGGCCTCTCCCTGGCCTGCACGCTGCTGGGCTACTGCATGATGCGGTTCTCCTCGGTGTGGCCCTTTGTCGTCCACATCGGCCTGATGGCCACCGGCTGGGTGGCCCTGGGCAACCTGATCCGGGAAGAACACCTGCTGGACAAAAAGCTGCCGCTGGTTCCGCTGCTGATTCTCGCAGCCCTGAGCCTGAACACCTTTTTGCGCAGCCATACCGACCTGATTCGGGGCGAGTTAAACGGCGGCCTGCTGGATGTCCTCGGTCTCTCCTGCCTGAGCGTTCTCCTGCTGTTCTTCTTTGACTGGCTCACCGCCAGAACCATTGATACCGCTGGCAACCGCTTCTTCGCCGCCATCGGGATGAACAACATCTGGATCATCTGCATCCACGCTTTTGAAAAAGTCATCCTGCCCAATTACAAATTTCTGGAATGGTTCCCCAACAGCATCTTCCTCCAGACGGTGCTGATGTTTGCGGCCCGCACCGCGTTTATCGCAGTCGTCTTTGCGGGTCTCCAGACGGGACGGGAACTGCTGCGGAAGTTCCGCAGACGCGGCAGGAAAAAAGTGACCATTGAACTGTAGATCCTCTATAGATTCCCTTCCCGGCGAAGGGTGCATCCGCAGCCCTTTGCCTTTGGGCGACGTTCGCTCCCACAGTTGTACGCAGAAACGAGGTATCCAAAATGACTGTAGCTGAATTTAACGACAAAGTAGTAGAAATCGTCCGCGATTCCTTCGATTTCGCCGAGGGAACCGAAATCACTCCGGAATCCAAACTGCTGGAGGATCTGGGCATGAGTTCCCTGGCGATTCTGGCGCTGATCTCCGACCTGGAGGAGGAATTTGACGTGCGCATCCCCACCCGGAAGCTCTCCAAAATCGTGACCGTGGGGGACTTGCAGCAGTTCATCCTGAGCAAGCTGGTGTGATTGCCGATGGAACGTATCAAGCAAAAGCGCGTTTGGCTGTTCGCCCTGGCAGGGGTCGCCGCGCTCTGTTGTGTGGTTGCGGCTGTGTTCCTTCTCTGGCCCCGTACTGCCAAAACGGACGCATCGGATATCGAAATTCGCACTGCCTACGGGGACGATGTGACAGCGGCGGAGGATGTCTGTTATCGGCCCGGTGAGAAGGATACCAACTGCTATATGGACGTGGCGTATCAGCAGACCGGCGAGGCAAAGCCGCTGATGGTCTGCGTCCACGGCGGAAGCTGGACCTCCGGCCAGCGCTCGGAGCTGAACTCCTTCCTCTACACCTTCTCGGCGGAGGGGTATGTGGTGGCCACCATCGACTACGACCTGTACCCGGACACCACGCTGATGGGGGAAGTGGAGTGTGTCAGCGACGCTGTCTCCTACCTGGTCGCCAACGCGGAAACCTATGAAATCGACCCCTCCAACGTCGTCGTCCTGGGCGATTCGGCGGGGGCGCAGCTGGCTCTGCGCTTCGCGGAGGAGTATACGGCGGACCCGGAGCAGTATGCGTTCACCATCACTGCGGCCATCGACATCTTTGGCCCCACCAACCTGGAACACCTACTCTATTATAGCGAAGGGGAAATCCTGACCTACTTCATCGAACACCCGGAGGTGGTCGATGGGACGGAGGACTCCGACATCATCACGGAGATTCACAAATTTGACGTGATGTACAACATCAGCAGCGACATGATGCCCGTCCTGATTGTCCACGGCACAGAGGATGCCACAGTGCCTATGACCATATCGGATCTTTTTTACGATGCGCTGTTGGAGGCCGGTGTCGAGGTGCAGTACGAACGAATCGTCGGCATGACCCACAGTGTGCAAAACGGCTCTCTGATTCCCGTCTGCGACGCTTTTCTGAACACTTACGTCAAGTAAGGCAGACCGCAAGAGGCAAACCACCCTCGTTTTAGCAGGAAGGAGAACAAAAATGTCTGTTCCAACCACGTTTCATGAGTTTTTTCAACGTTCAAAAGAAAAATATGCCGAGACCGGGCTGCCCGTATTCAAGTATATGGAAGATTCCCAGGTCGTATCGGTTTCCGCAGAGACGTTTTTCAGCGACCTGGCGGCCCAGGCTGAGGACTTTGTGCGCAGCGGCTACGCAAACCAGCATATCGGCCTGATGGGGGAAAACTCTTACCTCTGGCTGCTCTCCTTTTATGCGCTGCTGGAGGCCGGCGCGGTGCCAATCCTGCTCAGCCTGGATTTGAACCCCCGGGAGGTCGCTGAATACTGCAAAAAGACGGACACCTTTACGGTGGTAGGCGATGAAGCGGCGCTCCGAAAAGTGCCGACAGAGGAGGGCCTCCGCGCAGTGCCGATGGTCAAGACCGCCGTCCCGGCCTCCGGGGTTCCCATCCCCGCGAGGGACCCGGAGACGCTGGGCTGCATCCTGTTCACCTCCGGCACCACAGGGGACGCGAAAGCGGTCATGCTGTCCGTCAAGGCGCTGCTGGTCGATTTTTGGACGATGGTCAAGCCGTACCGCTCCTTTGAGACTGGGTTGACCGTCATGCCCTACCACCATCTGGCCGGCTTCAGCGTGGCGGCGGATTTCCTCCCCCGCGGCTCCACCAACTTCATTGGGAAAAGCCCAAAATATACGATGCGGTATCTCCGGGCCGGGGAGCCGGAATATATGTTCGTCGTGCCGGAGATGATGGAACTTCTGGCCCAGCGGCTGCGTGCGGCGAAGCCGGGAAAAAACCCACTGGGGAAGCTGCGGATGCTATTCTGCGGCGGCGCCAAATTCCCGGAGGATGCGGCGCAAATCTTCGCGGAACACAACATCGAGCTTTGGCACGTCTATTCCGCCTCGGAAACGGGCGGACACGGCATTATCCACCCGGTGGATTTAGACGATCCCTCCTGCCTCGGCCCCATTGACGAGGTTCTGGAGGCCAAAATCGAGGATGGCGAGCTGCTCCTGCGGGGCGACACCGTTATGATGGGGTATTACAACGACCCAGAGGCCACCGCCGCCGTGCTGACCGACGGCTGGTATCACACCGGCGACCTGAGCCGGGTGAATGAAAACGGCCACTATTATCTGACCGGGAGGAAGAAAAACCTGATTATCCTGTCCAACGGGGAGAACGTCAGCCCGGAGGGGTTGGAAGCGATGCTGCGGGAATGTCCCTTTGTGGAAGAGGCCCTTGTCAAGGAGAAAAACAACTTCCTTTGCGCGGAAATCTTTCCCACGGAGAACACCGCGTCCGCACGGAAAGCGGTGGAGGACTTCCTGGAGGAACAGAACGACGCCCTTCCCTCCTACAAACAGATTCATTTTCTGGAGTTCCGGGATACGCCGTTTGAGAAAACCGCCATCGGCAAAATCAAGCGCGCATAGGGAAAGCACAGAAAGGGGCAAAGCCCCGCAGGGAGAAGCGCAGCTTCGCAGGGAGGGGCAAAGCCCCGGAAGTGCTGCCTGACAGCAGAAGTACCGCTTGACGGCAAAGGAGTATTGGAATGAACGTAATGGAAGAAGCGGAACGACAGGATCTCGCGCTCCGCCCCACCTATCTCTCCATCAACTTCAAATCGTTGTTTATGGAGCTGCTGGACAAGCTGCCCCTTGTCCTGTTGTGTGGTGTGCTGGCAGGGTTGGCCTCCTTTTTGCTCTATGCGAATGTGATCGGCCCCGATTATGTCTCCACAACCAAGATCTATGTCCTGCCCCAGAGTGATGAGAACACCATCACCTATTCTGACCTGGAAGTGGGACAGCAACTGACCAACGACTACATTGAAATCATCCAGGGACGCACCGTAGTAGAGCAAACCATTGCGTTTTTCGGCCTGGATGAGAGTTACGAGGCGTTTTGCAAGCGGCTGACTGTGGAAAACCAGAGCGACACCCGAATTTTGAGCATCTCTGTGGAGGACAAAGACCCCATCACTGCCAGAAACCTGGTCATTTATCTGCGTACCACCGCCATCTCCGCCATTGAGGACGGTATGTCTGTGGAGGGCATCACCGTCATCGAGGAGGCCAATCTGCCGACAGACCCGGAAACCTCGTCTCTTTTCATCGCTGTCCTGGCGGCGTTTGTGGTCTGCTGTCTTGTGACGGTTGGCGTCTGCGTCCACTATGTGGTCATTGACCGCATCGTCACCGCTGACGACATCGAGGAACGGTTGGGGTTGACCGTATTGGGGTCCATCCTGTACGAAAACCAGGAGCAGGGTATCAGCGTACCCTGGAGAACGGCCCGCAGCTCCGTCCGCAGCGCGGAGGATTTCCGTACCCTGCGGGCTAACATCGAGTTCTGCGGTGCGGAGAACCACGTGTTCGCCTTTACCAGCTGCTCCCCCGGCGAGGGAAAGTC
>JAJQBR010000069.1 GCA_021203185.1 Clostridiales bacterium | reverse complement strand
CGGTTTCCCCTTCCCCACATCCAAAAAAAATCGCCCGCCCCCCCACAAACCTCGCCGCGTTACATTGGGCGTACAAAAAGGGCCAAACCGTTACCCCCCCCCCCCCGTGACAGACACGGTATATTTCACATTTCTTTTACATTATATAGCTCATTTCCCGTGCTGTCAACCATTATCCGTAAATTTCCCAAAAGGTGTGTGGTTCTTCTCCTTTCTGCGGCAGAAAATCTTCATTGCGTATTTTTCACAAAAAGCAGTCGTTCCTCTCTGCGCAAAATTCACAATTTTTTGCGTGCTTTGGATTTTCTGTTTGAAATTTCTTCTCTGTAAATGCTAAAATAGTATCAAAAAAGGAGGGAAATGCCACATGAAGCGCATTAAACAAGCCTGTTTGTTACAAACCATCCATTTTCAGGTGCGGGACGCCGCCCTCTCCAACGACCCGGCGGGGGATGTCCGCACCGAGCTGGAGAACTACAAAGCCCAGCTCAAGCGCAGCGGCACCCAGTACCGCATCGTCTCCGAGGAGGTTCAGCCGGATCAGTCCATCATCATCCGCATCCGTAAGCAGTATAACAGCTACGACACCGGCGACTATCTGGACGAATAAGCCCTGTATATGGAGTCAACAGAAAACGAACCAGCCGTTCCCCGGAGCGGCTGGTTTTTTCGTCTGCCGGGCAGTTCAAATTGCAAAAATCCGCCTGACCGGCGGATTTTAGGTGGAGGTACCGAGTTCGATTGCTTCCACCAAAAAAAGAGAAAGGCCCAACAAAGTGGGCCTTTCGATTGGAGCGGAAGACGAGGCTCGAACTCGCTACCTCCACCTTGGCAAGGTGGCGCTCTACCAGATGAGCTACTCCCGCAAATGGTGCCTCCGATCGGAATCGAACCAATGACACGGGGATTTTCAGTCCCCTGCTCTACCAACTGAGCTACAGAGGCGAATTGGAGGCGCCACCCGGATTCGGACCGGGGAATAGAGGTTTTGCAGACCTGTGCCTTACCACTTGGCTATGGCGCCGTATGCTTTCGTTAAAGCCGTTTAAGCTGGGCTGTGGAGCGGAAGACGAGGCTCGAACTCGCTACCCTGTCCCGCAAAAGGCTTGCGCCTTTTCCGGGAACCGGGAACCTCCGATTGCAAAATTCGCCTGCGGCGAATTTAGGTGGAGGCAGCGTGTTCGATTCCCCTCAACAATGTGAGAGGAAAACCAAACGTTGCCGGTTCCCCTAAAATGGAGCGGAAGACGAGGCTCGAACTCGCTACCTCCACCTTGGCAAGGTGGCGCTCTACCAGATGAGCTACTCCCGCAAATGGTGCCTCCGATCGGAATCGAACCAATGACACGGGGATTTTCAGTCCCCTGCTCTACCAACTGAGCTACAGAGGCATTGAGAAGGGAAAAAGTGGCGACCCGGAACGGGCTCGAACCGTCGACCTCCAGCGTGACAGGCTGGCGTTCTAACCAACTGAACTACCGGGCCACAGAAAGAAAATGGTGGGAACAACAGGGCTCGAACCTGTGACCCCATGCTTGTAAGGCATGTGCTCTAGCCAGCTGAGCTATGCTCCCTCGCTTGTTGTTCGCTGTCGTCCACGTTCTCAACAAGGGATATTATACTGGTTCGCCTTTCGTTTGTCAACAATTATTTTTACTTTTTCCCGGCGTTCCCGTATGGGAGAGTAACGGGAACGCCGCAGGTTTTATCCTCTGCCGCGCCCCCGTTTTCAGGAGATTTACGCTTCCTTCACCAGCGGGGAAGGGTACAGCCCCTCGTCGGTCTTGCACTGGAGCGCCGCCACCACACCGGGGCGATCCGCCTTGTAGGTCACGCCGTACCACTTGTCCCGACTGGAGAGGACCTTGACGTCCGCCATCCCTCGCTGGAGCATCTCCGTGACGGTCAGGGGCAGGAAGAACTCGCCCTTCAGGGGATTTTCCACCAGGGTCTTGTCCAGGAAGGCGGGAAATTCCGCCTCCAGCTCCTGCACAAAGCTGGGCCGGAAGCACCACAGATTCATGGAGACCAGGGTGTCCGGGTTCAGGTCGGACCAGGTGGCGCCGCCGTCGAACGTGGTGCGGATGCCGCCGGGGTAGGTTTCGATCTGGGTGTGTTCGGTCACTCGGGTCAGGCAGCCCTGCTCGTCCAGGTCGCACACGCCCCGGGCCACGCTGCCGCTCTCGGTCACGGTGTTTTTCAGCTGGTATCCCACCATGGCGTAGTGGTACTTGCCCGTGTCGTCCTCCTCGCTGCTCAAAAAGTCGTAGGCCGCCCGGAACGCCTCCGGCCCGTAATAGTCGTCGGAGTTGATGACCGCAAAAGGCGCGTCCAGCACCTCCTTGGCGCACAGCAGCGCGTGGCTCGTACCCCAGGGTTTCACCCGCCCCTCCGGGACGGCGTAGCCTTTGGGAAGCATATCCAGCTGCTGGAAGGCGTAGCGCACCTCCATGTAGCCGGCCACCCGACTGCCCACAGTGGCCCGAAATGCCTCCTCGATCTCGTGCTTGATGATAAAGACCACCGTCTCAAAGCCCGCGCGGTGGGCGTCGTAGATGGAATAGTCAATGATAAATTCGCCGCCGGGTCCCACCGGATCCATCTGCTTCAGGCCGCCGTAACGGCTGCCCATACCGGCGGCCAGCACCGCCAAAATCGGTTTTTTCATCTCTGTTTTTCCTCCAAAGTTGTCCGAACCGTCCTTCTTTACGGCGCAGCTCACCTGGGACGGTTTTCGTTTTGCTGTATAACATGGTGTGACAGATAAGGAAACATCTGCACTTGGGACAGTATACCACAGCTTTCCATCTCTGACAACCGTCTGTTTGTCCAAACAAAGTGTTTGACGGCGCGGCAACGTAGGGCGAAAGGCCCGTTTGTTCGTGAAATTAACGGAAGATTTACAAAGAAATCCGCCGCCGCTCTTGCTTTTCCCGCAAAATCAGGTATACTTTTGAATAGTATCCCTTTTGTATGCCATTCTATTACCTTTTGCGGGGGCTTTTGTATGAATCACTTTACCTACTGCGTTCCCACCAACGTGATTTTTGGCGCGGGGACGGTTTCTCAGGTGGGCCAGGCCGTGGCCCAGTGCGGCGGCACCCATGTGCTGGTTCTGTACGGCGGGGGCAGCGTCCTCCGCAACGGTACACTGGACAAAGTCACTGCTTCGCTGGAGGCGGCGAAGCTGCGCTACGACGTGGAGGGCGGCGTGCAGCCCAATCCCCGGCTGGCCCTGGCCCAGAAGCTGACCGACAAATACCAGACCTCCGGCGTCGACTTCCTGCTGGCAGTGGGCGGCGGCAGTGTGCTGGACACCGCCAAGTCCATGGCGATGGGTCTTTACGGCGGCAGCCCCATCTGGGACTACTTCGACCGCACCCGCCCCGTCACCGGGGAACTGCCCGTGGGCAGTGTGCTGACCATCGCCGCCGCCGGCAGCGAGACCAGCGATTCCGCCGTGCTGACCAACGAGGAGATCCACGTGAAGCGGGGCTGCTCCACCCCTTACAACCGGCCCCGGTTCGCCATCATGGACCCGGAGCTGACCTACACCCTCTCCCCCTACCAGACCGCCTGCGGCGTAACGGACATTATGATGCACACCATGGAGCGCTACTTCGCTAAGGACGCCGGACAAAACCAGATGACCGACGGCATTGCCGAGGCGCTGCTGCGCAACGTGATGGAAAACGGCCTGATCGCCCTGAATGAGCCGGAAAACTACCAGGCCCGCAGCGAGATCATGTGGTGCGGCAGCCTGAGCCATAATGACCTGACCGGTCTCGGCCGGGACAAGGACTTCGCCGTTCACCAGCTGGGCCACCAGCTCAGCGCCGTCTATGACCTGGCCCACGGCGCCAGCCTCTCCGCCATGTGGCCCCACTGGGCCAGGTACGTTTGTCACAACGACATGGCCCGCTTCGCCAACCTGGGCCGGAAGGTGCTGGGCCTGCGCAGCGACAACGACGAAACCTGCGTCCTGTCCGCCATCCGAGGCTTCATGGACTACTGGCACACCCTGGGGATGCCCGTCTGCCTGGGCGACTGCATTGGCGTCCAGAACGAGGCCACCCTCAAGTCCCTTGCCAGGGGCTGCTCCTACCAGGGAACCCGCACCATCGGCGCGTTCGTGAAGCTGGACCAGGCCGATATGCTGGAAATCTACCGTATGGCCAACATCTGAGCCGTGTTTGGATACGTAGTGGCCAACCAAGCCATTTTAACTGACGAACAAATCGACCGCTACCGGGCGGTCTACTGCGGCCTGTGCCGAACCATCGGGCGGCGGCACGGGCAAATCTCCCGTCTCTCCCTGACCTATGACATGACCTTTCTGGTGCTGTTGCTGGACAGCCTGGAGGAACCGGACCTGACCACCGGGAAAAAAGGCTGCATCGCCCATCCGGTGGGCAAGCAGAACTGGCGGCAGAGCAGATGGACGGACTACGGGGCGGACATGAACGTGGCCCTGGCCTACTATAACTGCCTGGACGACTGGAATGACGACCGCAGCGTGGTGAAATACGCCTGCGCCCAAGCTCTCCGCCCGGCCTGCCGGGACATCCGGGAGCGTTGGCCGGAGCAGTGCCGCCGGATGGAGGAGAGCCTGGAGCGGCTGGGTGCGCTGGAGCAGGAAAAATCTGCCAACCTGGACGAAACCTCCAAATGCTTCGGCCAGCTGATGGCAGGACTGTTCGCCCCCCAGGGGGGCTACTGGCAGTCTACCCTGGAACGCATGGGGGACTGGCTGGGCCGGTTCATCTATGTGATGGACGCAGTGCTGGACGAGGAATCCGACCAGAAAAAAGGCCGTTACAACCCGGTGACCGCCTTCCGGGAGGCCAACGGCGGCTTCGAGCCGCTGCCGGTGCTGGAAATGCTCATCGGGGAGAGTACAATGGCCTTTGAAACCCTGCCTCTGGAACAGGATTTGGATCTGCTCCGCAACATCTTATATTCCGGCGTCTGGACCCAGTGGGTGAACAGGCAAAAGAAAGCACAAAAGCGACAGGAGGAATCCAACGAACTATGATCGACGATCCTTATAAAGTGTTGGGCGTAACTCCTGACACCCCGCCGGATGAGATTAAGAAGGCTTACCGCAAACTGGCCAAGCAGTACCATCCCGACCTGCACCCCAACGACCCGGAGTGCGCCCGGAAGATGAACGAGATCAACGCTGCCTACGACCAAATCAACAACCCCCAAAAGTACCAGCGGCAGCAGCCCAACTACAACAGCTCCGCCTACTCCGACCCCTTCCGCAGCTATCAGCAGCAGTACCAGCACCGCACCACTTACGACACCCGGCAGGACGGTCCGGAGTTTCAGTCCGCATGGCACTTCGTCCAGGCGGGCAGCTATCAGGACGCGCTGAACGTGCTGAACCGAATGGACGCCAAGGAGCGCAACGCCCGGTGGTATTACCTCAGCGGGATGGCAAACTCCGGCTTGGGCAACAAAATTCTCGCCGTGCAGCAGCTCCAGCAGGCGGTTCGCATGGACCCCAACAACATGGAGTACCAGATGGCCCTGCAGCAGGTGCAGATGGGCGGCCAGTTTTACCAGCAGCAGAACGCCGACTTCTGCACCATGGGCGGCGGCCGCAGCTGGTGTATGTATCTGTGCTTGCTGAACCTGTTCTGTAACTGCTGCGGCAGATCCTGCTGCGGCGGCAGCGGGTACTATGGCGGGTACGGCGGCTATTATGGGCCGATGGGTTAAGAACCCTCCAGATTTGATTTTACCAACACAAAAAAGCTCTGAACGGCTGTCAATCAGCGGCGTTCAGAGCTTTTTTAGAATGTTTCCGGTTAATCTGCCGTCAGGCTCAGCCAGAACGCGGCCCGCCCCTGAATGGATTCGCTGTCCACCGGGTAGCCTGCGTCCATCAGGTCGCCATTGCTGGAGACGAAGACAGCGCAGCCGGTGGCTTCGTCCACGTCCCGCAGCCACCACAGGGCGTCCTTGCTTCCCATGACCTCCTGATAGGCCAAATATTCCTCGGCGCTGAGCAGGAAGATCTGGTCCATGACGCCGTCCTCCGTCTCGGTCTCCTCCATCAAATCGATCTCCGCCTGAGAGAACCGGTCCTCGGTATATGTGCTGTTCAGAGCGGCGCGCATATCGCTGTCAGCCCAGGACACGTCCTCGGTGGAGGCGTTGTAGAGGACATTGCCATAGAGCTTGGCGGAGAGCAGCAATGCGTGTTCCCCGGTTTTGTCCAGCAGGATAAATTCATCCTTGCCGTAGGTCATCCGATCCCCCGGCTCCAACTGGGCCAGATAGGCCACCTCCGCCTGGTAGCGCAGCTCCTCGCTGCCCTCCCAGTCCCATGCCTCCAGCAGGTGTTCCAGGGCGGATTCGTAGTTTTCGCTTTCCACTGCGGCCTCAGCGATATAGTAGTGGCACTCTAAAATCAGCGTTTCGCTGTCGGCGTATCCGTCGCACTTCTTAAAGTGATTGAGAGCGGAGGAATAGCTGCCCGCTTCCATCTTTTCCAGCCCCTGCTCGTAGCGGATTTGGTTCATCAGCTCGTCGCTGTCCTTGTACTCCACGCCGCTGAGCAGCTGGGTGGCGGTGGACTCCAGTCCCAGGTTGACCAGAGCCTTGGCTGCCCGGTAGCGGAAAGCGTCGGTCTGCACCAGCCGGACAGCGCCGAAAATCACCAGCACTGCCAGTACCACTGCCGCGATGGTCAGGGGACGCCGGGCGGCGTGGATTCGTTTCAGCCTGTTTTCACATTCCTGGGCCATCTGGTCGGCGTCCTGGTAGCCGGAAATGCGCTCGAAGGCCCGTGCAGTGGTGAACCAGTCGTTTTCGGTGACGGCGTGTTTCTTTTTGTCCTGCGCAGCCTGATAGGCGGACCGGTAGCCCTCCTCCAGGGTGGTTTTGGCCTGGGCGGCGTAAAGCTCCGCCAACTGGGGCGCATCGTTCAGGTCCCCCGCCTGGGCGAACATCTCCGCCGCTTTCTGGTAATAAGCTGCCTGCTCCTGAAAAGGCACCGCGCATCTGGCCCCGGCCAGGTATTTCACACCCTGGTCGTAATGATCCTCCGGCGTCTCCAGCTTGTGCTTTGCGGCGGCTTCGGCTTTTTTCCGCGCGGCCTCCCGCTTTTTGGCGGCAATCTGCTCAATGGCGTTGAGATTCAGGTAGCGGCTGGCAATCCGCTTGGCGAATACGATATCTTCCCGGGACTTGGGCTTGGGCGGCCCGCAACGCCCACAGCTGCTGGCCCCCTCCGGCCCCGGGGGATTTTTGGGGGGCGCAGGGGCTGCTGCCTTCTGGGTTGAGTTTGTTTCGGCCATATAGTTGACAGCTCCTTTGATAGTAGCTCTTATCTGTTTGCTTTTCGCTCTTAGCCTGGCAGTACCTCACTAATAGCTAACAGCTACATTATACCATGATTGACAGGAAATGCAACGGTATTCTCACAGACTGTCCTGGAACCGCTGGGGGTTTAGCAGGCGGAGAAAGCCGTATCCGGTCTCCAGCAAGTCCTCCTTTGCCAGCTGATTGACCACCCGGCTGACCGTGACCCGGCTGGTTCCCACGGCGGCGGCGATCTCCTCCTGGGTGCAGGCCACCGCGTTCTCCTGCGTCCGGGGCAAGGAGAGGAGGTATCGAATCACCCGCTGCCGGGCCGGACGGAAGGACATATCGTCCACGTGGGTGGAGAGCATCCGCACCGTCCGGGCCAGGTATTGCAGCAGTGCCCAGGCCAGCTGGGGGTCATCGGCCAGCACACGGGCGGCATCCTCCCGGCCAATGCGTACCACCTGGCAGTCCACCGCCGCCACAGCCGAGGACATCCGGGGCAGCCGGTCAAAAAAGGACGCCTCCCCGAAGAGGTTCCCCGCCCGGTACACGGTCAGTACCTTTTCACTGCCGTCCTCCGAGCTGATGAAGGTCCTGACCCGCCCGGACTGGAGGTAATAGAAGCCATCCGCCGGGGTGTCCTGCAAGTAAATGAGCTGCCCCGTCCGGTAGGGGGTAGGCCGTCGAATATGGGCGAAGGGCGACCAGATGTCATCCGGCAGGCCCATCTCCTGAATGTTGAAGTATTCCACGCCGCCGCCTCCTATTTTTGATTTCCTGTTGAATTGTAACACGGTTTACATTCTTTTTCAAGGGAAGCTGTCATAATAGAAACTGAACTTTATCCGCAAACCGTCAAAAGGAGGAACGATCCCTATGGGCATGACAATGACCCAAAAAATTTTCGCCGCCCACGCCGGGCTGGACCATGTGGCGGTGGGCCAGCTGGTGGAGGCGAAGCTGGACCTGGTGCTGGGCAACGACATCACCGCCCCTGTGGCCATCAGCCAGTTTGAGAAGTATGGCCTGACCCAGGTCTTTGACCGGGAGAAAATCGCCATCGTACTGGACCACTCCACCCCCTGCAAGGACATCCAGTCCGCTCAGCTGTGCAAGGTGGCCCGCGATTTCGCCAAAAAGCAACGCATCACCCACTTCTATGACGTGGGTACGGTAGGCGTGGAACACGCGCTGCTGCCGGAGCAGGGTCTGACCGTCCCCGGCGACCTCATCATCGGCGCGGACTCCCACACCTGCACCTATGGCGCAGTGGGAGCTTTCTCCACCGGTGTCGGCTCCACCGACATGGCCGCGGGCATGGCTACCGGCCTGAACTGGTTCAAAATCCCCCCTGCCATTAAGGTGAATCTGGTCGGTTCCTTCCGACCCCTTGTTTCCGGCAAGGACGTGATTCTACATTTGATTGGCATGATCGGCGTAGACGGCGCGCTGTATAAGTCCCTGGAATTCACCGGCGAGGGTATCAAATCTCTGACCATGGACGACCGGTTCACCATCGCTAACATGGCCATCGAAGCCGGCGCGAAAAACGGCATTTTTCCCGTGGACGAGCAGACGCTGGCCTATCTCAAGGGCCGCACGGACCGGGAACCGGTCATTTACGAGGCCGACCCTGATGCGGAGTACGAGCAGGAGATTACCATCGACCTGAGTACGCTGGAATCCACCGTGGCCCTGCCCCATCTGCCGGGCAACGCCAAAACCATCGGCGAGGTGAAGGGCATGGCCATCGACCAGGTGGTCATCGGCTCCTGCACCAACGGACGCATCTCCGATATGCGGGCGGCGGCGGCCATCCTCAAGGGGCGCAAGGTGGCCGACGGCATCCGCTGCATCGTTCTCCCCGCCACCCAGGACATCATCAAGGAGATGATTGCCGAGGGCATTTATCAGGATATGCTGGAGGCGGGCTGCGCCATCTCCACCCCCACCTGCGGTCCCTGCCTGGGCGGACATATGGGCTGTATGTGCGAGGGCGAGGTGGCCGTCTCCACCACCAACCGGAATTTTGTGGGCCGCATGGGTCATGTGGACTCCAAGGTGATTCTGGCCAGCCCCACCGTGGCCGCCGCGTCCGCCGTCAAGGGCTGCCTGGCGGATCCCGCCGAGCTTTGAGGAGGTAGGAACTATGTCTAAAATTTATGTGTACGGCGACAACGTGGACACTGATGTTATCATCCCCGCCCGCTACCTGAACGACCCCAGCGAAAAGGCCCTGGCCTCCCACTGCATGGAGGACATCGACGCCAACTACGCCTCCACCGTGGAGCCGGGGGACATTATCGTGGGCGGCGCCAACTTCGGCTGCGGTTCCTCCAGAGAGCACGCCCCCCTCGCCATCAAGGCCAGCGGCGCCAAGTGCGTCATTGCCGCCTCCTTCGCCCGGATTTTCTACCGCAACGCCATCAACATCGGCCTGCCCATCATGGAGTGTCCCGAGGCATCCGCCAACATCAAGGCCGGGGACCAGGTCTCCGTGGACTTCGCCTCCGGCGTCATCACCGACGAGACCACCGGCCAGCAGTTCCAGGCCGCGCCCTTCCCGGAGTTCATCGACCGCATCATTCAGTGCGGCGGGCTGATGGAATCGCTGAAGGCCCGGGGCCTGGCGAAATAAGGAGACAAAGCAGATGAAAGAGTACAAGGTGGAATACTGGAAAAAGCCCCTGAGCAACAAAAACGCCGCAGAGCAGCTCACTGCGCTGCTGAATCAGTATGCCCGTGAGGGCTGGAAGGTGTGCGCCGTCCAGTCGGACGAGTCGCTGCTGGTCAACATGATCGTGCTGGAGCGGGAGAAGTAAAAAAATGTGCAATGAGCAATTAGCAATATGCAATTAAAGAAAACCGGACACTGGCGGTTTTCTGCGGAAGGTTACTGTTAATTGCTGCCTTTGTGTAGGTGTGCGGTCAATCTTCCACATATAGTTGAGAGAACTGCGCAAAATTCCTCGCCAGAATTGCACATTGCTCATTGCAAATTGCTAATTGGATTGGAAAGGGATGTTGTATCCGTGAATTATAAAATCGCCGTCATTCGGGGCGACGGCATTGGCCCCGAGATCGTCAACGAGGCCGTCAAGGTTATGGAGACCGTGGGGGAGAAGTTCGGCCACAGCTTCCAGTTCGTGGACGTCCTCATGGGGGGCTGCGCCACCGATGCCTGTGGCAAAAGCTACCCAGACGGCACCGCCGAGACCTGCCGGGCCTGCGACGCGGTGCTGCTGGGCGCCGTGGGCGGTCCCAAGTGGGGCAGCGACAAGCCCGCCGAGCAGCGGCCGGAGACTGCCCTGCTGAACATCCGCAAGGACCTGGGCCTCTTCACCAACCTACGCCCCGCCACCATGCGCAAGGGCATGGAGGACGCCAGCCCCCTGCGCCGGGAAACGGCGGAGAAGGGCTTCGACATCATGATGGTGCGGGAGCTGACCGGCGGCATCTATTTCGGCAAGCGGGAGCGCTACCAGACCGAGAACCGGGGCCAGGAGGCCACCGACCTGATGGCCTATTCCGAGATGGAAATTGAGCGCATCGGCCGCCAGGCGTTTGATCTGGCCCGCCTCCGCCGGAAGAAGGTCACCAGCGTGGACAAGGCCAACGTGTTGGCCACCTCCCGGCTGTGGCGGGAGGTCATGCACCGTCTGGCCCAGGAGTACCCCGACGTGACCTATGAGGATATGCTGGTGGACAACTGCGCCATGCAGATCGTCCGGGACCCCAGCCAGTTCGACGTGGTGGTTACAGAGAATATGTTCGGGGACATCCTCTCCGACGAAGCCTCCCAAGTCACCGGCTCCATCGGCCTGCTGCCCTCCGCCTCCCTGGGGGAGAAGGCCCCTGGCCTGTATGAACCCATCCACGGCAGCGCCCCGGACATCGCCGGGCAGGACAAGGCCAACCCCATGGCCACCATCCTCTCCGTGGCCATGATGTTCCGCTACTCCTTCCACCTGGCCGCCGAGGCTGACGCCATCGAGCGGGCGGTGGACGCCGTCCTCTCCGAAGGCTGGCACACCGCCGACATCGCCGGGGAAGGCGCGGCAGTGGGCACCAAACGCATGGGCGAGCTGATTCGCGCGCACATTTGACCGCCAGCTGCGGTTCGTCAGTCTGTCATAAAAAAGCGCCTGTACGCGGGAACTCTTTGTGAAAGTTGCAAAAAATGAATTGCAGAACATTCTGCAATTCATTTTTTATCGTTTTTCGCAAAAAAAGCCTTGCAATCCTGCAAGTTTGGGATTATAATATGTCAAGTAAGGTTCAAGGACGCGCCGCGCAGGCCCAGACGGGGGCTTGGGCGGCGTTGATTCGGAGCAGGTCAGTCCGGCGGAGCGAGGAACCGCCGCCGGGCAGCGGTATGGATAGAAAGGAACGTTGAGCATGAAAGAGCTGTCTGCCATTGCGGAGAATGTCCAGGCGTCAACCACCCTGGCGATGGACGCGCTGTATAAAGAGATGAAGGCCGCCGGTGTGGACGTAATCGGCTTCGCCGCCGGGGAACCGGACTTCCCCACCCCGGATTATATCAAATACGCCGGCATTGAGGCCATTGTCAACAACAACACCCGGTACACCCCCGCCACCGGCACGATGGACCTGAAAAAGGCCGTCTGCTACCGGCTGAAAGAGGACCTGGGTCTGGACTACGAACCGGCCAACATCGTCTGCACCAGCGGCGCGAAGCACTGCCTCTACGCGGCGCTGCGGGCCATCATCAACCCCGGCGACGAGGTCATTATCCCCGTCCCCGCCTGGGTCAGCTACAACGAGATGGTCAAGATGGTGGGCGGTCTGCCCGTCTACATCCACTGTGACGAGGACAAGGACTTCAAGATGACCGCCGCCCAGTTGGAGGCCGCCATCACCGACAAGACCAAGTGCGTCATGCTCAACAACCCCTCCAACCCCACCGGTATGCTCTATGATAAAGAGGAGTTGCAAGCTCTGGCGGATGTCTGCGTCAAGTACGACCTGTTCATCATCGCGGACGAAATTTACTACAAGCTGCTCTATGACGGACGGATTTTCACCTCCATCGCCTCCCTGGGCGACAAGGTCAAGGAGCTAACCATCATCGTCAACGGCGTGTCCAAGTCCTATGCCATGACCGGCTGGCGGATTGGCTATATCGCCGCCGACACCCGTGTGACCTCCGTCATCGCCAAGTACCTGAGCCATTCCACCGGCAACCCCTCCTCCCCCGCACAGGCCGCCGCCGCCGCCGCGCTGACGGCTCCCCAGGATACTGCGGAGGAAATGCGCAAAGCCTTTGAGGAGCGCCGGAACTACATGGTGGAGCGGATGAACCAGATCCCCAACATCAGCTGCCTGAAGCCGGAGGGCGCGTTCTATGTGATGATGAACATCACCAAGCTCATCGGCAAGACCCTCCACGGCAAGATGATCCTCAACGCCGACGACTTTGGCGACGTGTTCCTGAAGGAAGGGCTGGTCTGCCTGGTACCCTGCACCGGGTTTGGCGACCCCTACTTCCTGCGCTGGTCCTACGCCACCTCCATGGAGAACATCAAGGAGGGGCTGGACCGGTTGGAGAAGTTTTTGGAAGGGTAATGGTTCCGGTTTTTGCCCAGCCATATTTGTTTCCCGACGGAAACCCCTCCGTCGCGGCTATCGCCGCGCCGCCCGCCCTGAAAGGGGAGGGGGACTATGCGAAGCATGGTGGAGGGGTTTCACCCCGAACCACCTAAAAATTACAGATAAGCCTAACCCCCCGCGCCGCAAACCGGCGCGGGGGATTTT
>JAJQBR010000174.1 GCA_021203185.1 Clostridiales bacterium | reverse complement strand
CCACCCATACCACAGACGGTTCCTATGACAGCGTGATTTACTGCTCCGTCTGCGGTGAGGAACTCAGCCGCACGACGATTACCGTTGTCGCTGGCAGTCACACCGCTGGCGACCCCGTCACCGAGAACTATGAAGCGCCCACCTGCACCGAGGACGGCTCCTATGATACTGTGGTGTACTGCACCGAATGCGGCGAGGAACTCAGCCGCACGACCATCACCGTTGAAGCCACTGGCCACACCGCTGGCGAGGCCGTTGTGGAGAACAGCGTTGCCGCTACCTGCGTTACGGCAGGTTCCTATGACAGCGTGATTTACTGCTCTGTCTGCGGCGACGAAATCAGCCGCGAGACTGTCACCGTTACCGCCACCGGTATTCATACCTATGTGCTGGATGAGGACGCTTCCACCGCCGCCACCTGCACGGAGGACGGCGAGAACGTCTACGTCTGCTCCGTCTGCGGCGACAGCTACACTGAGACCGTCGAGGCCACCGGCCACGACTATGTGGCGGTCGTCACCGCTCCCACCTGCACCGAGGGCGGCTACACCACCTATACCTGTGCCAACTGCGGCGACAGCTATGTAGCGGACGAAACCGAGGCCACCGGCCACAGCTACGAGGCCACCGAAGTGGTCGCCTCTACCTACGCCACCCAGGGCTATACGGTCTACACCTGCTCCAACTGCGGCGACAGCTACAAAGCGGACTACACTGACATCCTGGTTCTGGACGAAACAGACAATAGCCTGGACATCCGGCAGAAGGTGGAGAGTCTGACCACCCTGCCGGAAGGGCTGGCAAATCTGTACGCTGACGTGGAGGAACTGCGGAACGCGCTCATCAGCCAGGTCACCGTTAAGGCAGGCTATACGAAAGGTAACACCGCTGTCTACGACGTGACGCTGCAATACCGGGTGGACGGCGGCGCATGGGTGGACGCCACAGAGGACAACTTCCCCACCACCGGCATCACCGTGACCCTGCCCTACCCCGACGGAACGGACAGCAGCTATGACTTCGTCGTCCTGCATATGTTCACCGTTACCTCTGAGCGGCTGGGCATTGCCGCCGGGCAAACCGAGTATCCCACCGTCACCAAGAGCGAGGACGGCCTGGTCGTGACGCTGACCGGTCTGTCCCCGGTGGCCGTCGCCTGGAAAGAGCCAGAGACTACTTCGGTTTCCGTCTCCACCACAACGACCACTTCGTCCTCCAGCAGCACGGACAGTTCCACTTCCAGCAGCACAGACAGTTCCTCCTCCACCAGCGGCAGTTCCGCCAGCTCCCCCAAGACCGGGGATGAGGCGCGGCCGGTGCTGTGGATGGCTCTGTTCCTGATCGCCTGCGGCGGCCTCGCAGCAGTGGCGATTCACCTGCGCAGAAAACAAGACTAAATTGGATATGCGGAACACCCGCCGGTTTCTTTGGTGATCCGTCACACAGGGAAACGAGAAGCCCGGCTGGACGCCGGGCTTCTCAGCGGTGGGGCTGGGTCTGTCCCAAATTCTATGGAAATCCCCTATCACAGAGCAAAACGAAACAAAATTCTATCAGGCGGCAGAGGCGACAGTCTCTGCCGCATTTGAAGCATCCAAAAGGGCCATTTTCGACCCAAGCTGCGCCAGATACGGGAGGAACTGCCGTGAAAAATTACAAAATGACCCTGATGTATGACGGCACCCGCTACTATGGCTGGGAGCATCAGCCCGGGCGGGACACCATTCAGGGCAAGCTGGAGGCCGTGTTAGAGCGGATGTGCGGGGCGCAAGTGGAGGTCATCGGCGCGGGACGCACCGACGCGGGCGTCCACGCCAAAGGGATGGTAGCCAGCTTTCAGGCTGAAACCGAGCGCACCCCGGAGGAAATCCGGGGCTACCTGAACCGCTACCTCCCCGACGACATCGCCGTAAAGGAGGTGCGGGAGGCCGCCCCCCGGTTCCACGCCCGCTACAAGGCGGTGGGCAAAACCTATTGCTATACCTGCTTCGACGGGCCGGTCAAGCCGGTGTTCAACCGCCGCTATGTGACCCGGCTGGACGCCGCCCCCGACCTGGAGGCCATGCGCCGGGCGGCGGCAGTTCTCCAGGGGGAACACGACTTCCGCAGCTTCTGCGGCAACCCCAAAATGAAAAAATCCACCGTCCGCACGGTGGATACCATTGAAATCGTCCGCAAAGGGGGCTATCTGTATTTCAACGTCCACGGCGCCGGTTTTTTGCAGAACATGGTGCGTATTCTGGTGGGAACGCTGCTGGAGGTGGGCTATGGCCGGATGGCCCCGGAACAGATGGCGGAAATTTTGGCGGCCAAAGACCGGCGGCTGGCAGGCCCCACCGCCCCGCCGGAGGGCCTGTGTCTGATGAAGGTGGATTACTGATGGAACAAAACCAAAAAATAAAACAAAAAATCGTCCTCTGGCATTCTGTGGACTACGTTGGCGGGCTAAATACGCCCCACCATGTCCCGGAGGAAATACAGCTGAAACTTCCCCCCGATTGGGAAAACGCGGAGGAGACAAAGAAGCCTTTGAGGGCTGGGGACCGTTGGAGGTGGCCGGCCGATGAATAACGTGCAGCAGGCGCAGAGCGCGGAGATGAAGGTCATCGCCCGTATCCGCACCGACTTCGCCAGCAAGTTCGGCGTGCCCCGGCAGAGCGGGCTGGTGGAGGAATTGCAGGCTACTGTGGTCTTTGAACCGGAATATAGGGTGGCCGAGGCGGTGCGGGGGCTGGAGGGGTTCTCCCACATCTGGCTGATTTGGCAGTTCTCCCAGGCCGTCCGGGAAAACTGGTCCCCCACGGTGCGTCCGCCCCGGCTGGGGGGCAACACCCGGATGGGGGTGTTCGCCACCCGCTCCCCCTATCGGCCCAACGCCATCGGCCTGTCCTCCGTCCGGCTGGAGCGGGTGGAATTGGACCCGGCCCTGGGGCCGGTGCTGCACGTGGCGGGGGCCGACTTGATGGACGGCACCCCCATTTTCGACATCAAGCCTTATCTCCCCTACGCCGACAGCCACCCGGACGCGGTGGGGGGCTTCACCGGCAATCAGCGCCCCCAGGAGCTGGAGGTGGTGTTCCCCCAGGCCCTGCTGGAGCAGGTGCCGCAGGAGCGCCGGGCGGCGCTGACTAGCGTGTTGGCCCAGGATCCCCGCCCTTCCTACCAGCGGGACCCGGAGCGGGTCTATGGGCTGGGCTTCGCCGGGCTGAACGTGCGCTTCACCGTTGCGGATGGGGTGCTGACAGTGAAAGAAATTACGCCCCTGAACGAATGAAACGGAGCCTCTGATACGTGGTCAGAGGCTCCCTTTTTGTGTTTATCGGGGTTTCAAAATACCATTTTGTTCAGTAAAGGGCGTTCCACGGTCGGATTCCCGTCATTGCACATTGCTAATTGCAAATTGCAAATTAAACCGCCTGGTGTCCCCTGGCGATGATAACGTCGGTGACCCGCTTCACATAGGCGTCGCACTGCGCCTGGGTCTCCGCCTCCACCATGACGCGGATCAGCGGCTCGGTGCCGCTCTCCCGCACCAGGATACGGCCGCTGTTCCCCAGCTCGTCGGCTACGGCCTGCACCGCCGCCTGAACGGCGGGGTCGTTCTGGGCCTCTGGCTTGCTCTTGACCCGGACGTTCTCCAGCTTCTGAGGGTAAATTTTCACCGGGGCGGCCAGCTCAGACAGGGTCTTTTTGGAGGCAATCATGGCCTGCATCATCTTCAGGGATGTCAAAATGCCGTCGCCGGTGGTGGCGTATTTGCTGAAAATGATGTGGCCGGACTGTTCGCCGCCCAGACGACAGCCGTGGCTGGACATATACTCATAGACGTACTTGTCCCCCACGTCGGTCTTGGCGTAGCCAATGCCCGCCTCGTCAAAGGCTTTGTACAGGCCGAAGTTGGACATCACCGTGGTCACCACCGTGTTGGTCAGCAGCTTGCCCCGCTCCTTCATATATTTGGCGTAGATATACATAATCAGGTCGCCGTTGACCACGTTGCCCTTCTCGTCCACGCACAGGCAGCGGTCCGCGTCGCCGTCGTAGGCAAACCCCACGTCCAGGTGGTTGTCCCGCACCAGGGCCTGGAGGCCCTCGATGTGGGTGCTGCCCACTCCATCGTTGATGTTGGCGCCGTTGGGCTGGTTGCCCATGATGGTTACCTCTGCGCCCAGGGTGTTGAACACGTTCTGGGCGATGCGCCAGGCGCTGCCGTTGGCGCAGTCCAGCCCCACCTTGATGCCCCGAAAATTGTAAATGCCCTGGGAGATCAGGTATCCCGTGTAGCGGTTCCGGCCCGCCTCAAAGTCCAGTTCGCTGCCGATGTTCTCCCGGCAGGCCATGGGGATGGGCGGGGTCTCGCCGTCCATATAGGCCTCGATTTGACGGATGGTGTCCTCGTCCATCTTCTCGCCCCGGCTGTTGAGCAGCTTGATTCCGTTATCATAGAAGGGGTTGTGGCTGGCGGAAATCATCACGCCGCAGTCGAATCCCTCCGTCCGGGTGATGTAAGAGACGCTGGGGGTGGTGGTCACCCACATCATATAGGCGTCGCCGCCGGAGCAGGTGATACCGGAGGACAGGGCTGCCTCCAGCATATATCCGCTGCGGCGGGTGTCCTTGCCAATGACGATGCGGCAGTGCTTCCCCAGCCGCGCACCGTAATACCAGCCCAAAAAACGCCCGATTTGATAGGCGTGCTGCGGCAGCAACGTTACGTTGGCTTCGCCCCGGAAGCCGTCGGTCCCAAAGTATTTTCCCATAACGATCCCTTTCGCTATCTGTATTTGCTCCGGTTTCAAACAGATCGAAGCGCGATTTTTTAATGACAAGTCATTATATCACAGGCCGCCGGGACTTCCAACTGTTAATTTGCACATTTTACAGGTTCTTCGCCGAAATAGTTTTACCCCAGCAACAGGGCCAGTCCCCGAACCGTCGGCCCCGCCAGCAGCTTTTGCAGCGCCGCCGAACCCGCCAACAGCAGCAGACACACCACATAGACCCGCAGATCCGACCGCTCCTCCCCGGTACGCAGTTCCCGGCCCCGGCGTTCCGCCCCCAGCCAGCTCTCCACCGCCAGCAGGAACAGCGCCGTCACTTGCAAACACTCCGGCCCGCCGAACAGTAGCAGCGCCGCCCCCAGTCCCCGCCAGCAGTAGCAACGGGCAAAGGCGGAGATAGCAAAGGACAGCAGGAACCCCTTGACCCCCATGACCAGGGGTACCAGCAGTACGCCCAGCACCGTGAACCGCAGCAGGCCCACCGCCAGCGCCTCCCGCAGCACCTGCCAGACCACTGCCCACCAGCCCGGCTGGGCCGCGCCCTCCGCCTCCGCCAACGACAGATAGCTCTCCAGGTAAGCGGTCAGCGCAGCGGAGCCTTCCCCCTGGAGGAAGGCGGAGAACAGGCACCCCAACAGTCCGCCCAAGGCGAAGCCCCCGGCGGTGAGGAGTGTGGCTCTTGTCGGCTGCATGGAGGGCAGCGACCACAGGCGCACCCGCGTTTGTTTGCCCAAAAAATCACCCCTGTCCAAGCGTATGCGGACAGGGGTGGGAAAATGACAGGGTTTTATGTTATAATGCAAGAGTGGGGGAGAAGGCAAACTCTTTTTGCAAAGGATCGCAATTTGCGTGGCGACACAGCGCATAAATATCTTTGGAAAGCAAAGAAATATACTGCATTGTGAAACGGACAAATAAAGTCTGCCGGATTCAGAAATTATATTGACATAAGTCCTGGATTATGGTATTATAAGACATACTGTAAAAGGAGGGATTATATCTAGTGGTTCCTATGCAGCTGATTTCACTAGATATGTCACTGCTTTTTACTTTATGCCAGAAATCAATTTGCTGAAACATAAAACTGACAACGGATCCTACGTGTTCTGTGCATCAGTTAAACGGGCGCAAAACAGTAGGGAGGCGAAGGATTAGATTGAACAAAATAAAAAATCTAATTCGCTTCTTTCTGAAAGAGTTTTTGCGGTTGCTTGGCTATCAATACGTCGATAATTCTATTCCAAAGGAAAAATCAGAAAAAATAGCCATTCTACTTACCTGTGTGTTTGCGACCGTGTACGCCGCCTGTTCTGCGGTGCTGTTGTTTGGAACGAAAGGAGTTGCAACGAACACTGCGTTGTTTCTAAATTTTTTCTGCTTTTTGCAGGTGTTCTGTTCGTTATTTCAGCGACACAAGGTGTATATGAGCCGAAAGAATAAAAAGAATAAGGAATATATAGAAGCGTATACGAAATCATACATAGAGAAACATAGCCTTACCGACACTTGTCAGGAAGACATCTTCGAGCGCATCAGCGCCACGCAGGAAACGGAGCAGGCGTTTCAGTCAGATCATTTAGAAGAACTAAAACCAAGTTCACCGTATCTGGTAAGGATGGAGAGCTATGTATTTTTTTCGATTTGTTGCTTTGCTGTCTGCATCATTTTTTCTCTCGCCCTAAGCGCCAGTCTTTTTATAGAAAATGGGCAAAAAGAAAGCATTCTTGTTGCTCTCATAGTATTGACAATGGCGATTTGGTTTCTTGCTGTCATTGTTGTAGATGTCTTCATTGAACAGATTGTGGCATGGTTTCGGGCAGAGGCATAATATAATGCCACAGAACAGAAACAAAAAGAAATATTGGTTGTCCCTTTGAATCAGCCGCGTTGTGATAAGCTATTAGTCGTTAGCTGTTAGCTGTTAGTCAGGTTCTACCAGTTTAAAGCAAACAGCTAAAAAGGAAACCGAGAGCAACCCCCATTTGTAAAATCATGTAAATGATAAGCGCAGTATGTAATACCAAGAACCACAGAGCTAATGGCTAAAAGCTAATAGCTAATAGCTAAAATGCGCATGAGGCTGAGTAAAAGGGATAGTCAGAAAAGAAATTTTATGGGCAATACCGTTTGATATGGTATGGGAACATTGGAAACTGAAACAGTAATATTGAGGTGTAATATGAGTGTAACATTTTTATTGACAGTGGCTGGAGCTGGTTTGCTTGTTGCAGTAATTGTCCTTATTCTCTGCAGAAAGGAAAGAAAGAATGGGAACCAGGATGAACTCAAAAAGCAAATCTGGGCGAATATAGAGCAAAAAATTTTACCGGATATGGTGAAGAATTGCGGCAATGGGCAAGTGTCGGCTCTGGCTGGCAATTCCGGCACCGATTATTGCACAAAGGGATTCGATTTTGACCCGGAGGAATTAAAACAGTTGTCTTTTGATTTGTCCTATGTGACTGTGAGCGGGAAGGAAAGCTGATGAAAAAAACGATAGATCAGTACTGGTTGCTGCTGAGCACATATTGCAAGCTGATGGATGAGCGCGGTGTGCCTGTTTCCATCCGAGAAGAAAAAAAGACGGATTACCGCAAGGCGGTCGAATCCAGATGCCAGTCCTATAAAGAGAGCTATATGAAATCGGGCACAAAAGAATTGGATCGTCACAAGGTTGCCGCTATTATGGTAGTGGAAGGCTTAAAATGTAAAGTGATCGATTCAAGCAAAATTAATGGCAAACTTGAATCGGGCGCAATCAATATTGGGGCTGAAAAGGTGCTGTTAGCCTCAGCCTTTGATTTTATGACCGCAGTTGTGAACCAAATTTTGGATGAAGCGAGAAATACAGATCCGGAAGTGGCTTTGGAGCGATTTCCGGGGTTTGCTTTTCCTGAGGCGTGGTCGTGTGACACCGATTTTATGAACATCATGAGTCGAACACTGTATTATGCGAATAGCGACGATAGCGGCTATAAGTTAAATGAAATGGAACTGGCTGAAAAGTTTTTCATCTTAGAATACAGTTCGATACTGAGTCTGTTCCCGAAGGAAAAGGATAAATACTTCCAGATTTTGAAAAAAGCTGGCACCAAAAATGTGCAGACAAAATAAGATCTGCGGAATGGCCCCTGCGGAAAACGCAGGTTGTCCTTTTCAAAAATAGCTGAATGATGAAAAGCGAAAATATCCGTTTCAGCGCCTTGAGCGGCGCATGTCTGCGTTGCTGAAACGGTTTTGAAAGTGTAAATTGGGCAGAGGTTCGCAAAGAGGAACCGCTGCCCAATTTGCTGTTCGCTGCCCAGCTATATGCCAGCAACAAACAGATAAAAGCTACTCCGCCAACCCCGCGCGAATGGCCTTAATCGCAATGGCGCACTCCAGCCGCTTGCGCTCCAGGTCGCAGGCCACCTGGCTGGGCTGCATGATGTCGCCGTTGACGTTGTAGTTGCAGGCGGAGCAGCCGCCAGAGCAGTAGAACTTGGCCCAGCAGTCCCGGCAGGCTTGTTTCGTATAGACGTTGACCCCGGCGAACTTGTCCGCGATGGTCTGGTCGAAGGTTCCCTCGTAGAGGTTGCCCATGCGGAAGTCCGGGTTGCCCACGAACTGGTGGCAGGGGTAGATGTCCCCCTCCGGGGTGATGGCCACATACTCGTTGCCCGCGCCGCAGCCCCGCATCCGCTTGATGACGCAGGGGCCTTGTTCCAAATCCACATTGAAGTGGAAGAAGTTTACCTCGGGCCGGTCCACCAGGGCGCGGGCCAGCTTCTCATACTCGGCGCAGGCGGCAGGGACCTCCGCCTCGGTGATGGCATAGGGGTCGTCGGGCTTGCCCACGGCCGGTTCCACGGAGACGTTGCGGAACCCCAGGTCGTCGCAGATGTGCAGCACATCCTGGGCGAAGTCCAGGTTGTCCCGGGTATAGGTCCCCCGGACGTAATACTCCTGGTCGCCCCGGCCAGACACCAGCTTCTGGAATTTTGGGACGATGACATCATAGCTGCCGCTGCCTCCCGCCGTGACCCGCATGGCGTCGTTGACCGACTTGCGCCCGTCCAGGGAGAGAACGCAGTTTTTCATCTCCTGGTTGAAATAGGCAGAGTTTTCATCGTTCAGCAGCATCCCGTTGGTGGTCATGGTGAAGCGGAAGTGCTTGTCGTGGGTCTTTTCGATTTCACGGGCATAGGCCACCGTCTTTTTGCAGGTGTCCAGGGCCATCATCGGCTCGCCGCCGAAGAAATCCACCTCAATGTTCCGGCGCTTGCCGGACTTTTCCACCACAAAGTCGATGGCGCGTCTGGCGGTCTCAAAGTCCATCAGCTTGCGTCCGGTGCCGTAGCCCCCCTTGGAGGCAAAGCAGTACTTGCAGCGCAGGTTGCAGTCGTGGGCCACGTTCAGGCACAGGGCCTTGATAGGGGTGTTTTTCACCACCGCCCAGGCGGGGTCGATGTAGGTCTCCTCCTCAAACAGCAGCTTCTGCGCCGCCAGCTCCCGCAGCTCCTGCCAGCTCTCCTCCAGCGCCTGAGGCTGGTACTGGGGCAGCGCGGCGACGATTTCCGGCGGACAGTGTTCCCCCATGGGCGTCTCCACCAGGTTCAGCAGGTCAAAGGTCAGTTTGTCCAGCACATGGACCGCGCCGCTGGCCACGTCCATGGCGATGTAACAGCCCAGGGCTTCAAAGGTATGGATCATAGGTCGGTTCCTCTCTTGTTCGTCTGTTCTAAAGAATTAGTTATCTCTTTGGATCAACCCTATCAATCATTCCAACCGAAAACCCCTCCACCATGCTAACGCATGATCCACGGCGCGGCGCAAGCCGCGACAGAGGGGTTTCGCCTCAATTGAGTGAAAAGGATGACCAGTATATCAACCATCATTGGCATATCGCCAAAAGAAAGGCTCCCTGCTTCTGGCAGGAAGCCCTTTTTGGTTACCAACGAAAATCAGAGTGGGGTTATTTGCTCTGCTCGCACTTCTGGTTGGCCACGGTGCAGGAAGTCTTGCAGGCGGACTGACAAGAGGTCTGGCACTCGCCGCAGCCGCCGTGGGCCGCGCTGCGCTTCAGGGTCGCGCCGCTGAGGGTCTTTACGTGTTTCAAGGAACTCTCCTCCTCACATTTCTAAGTTTGAAAGTATTATACCACGGCGAAAGGGGAAATGCAATCCGCTTTTTTACCTTTTTCGCCGGGGCGCAATGACCCCCGCCGCTCCGCCACCCGCCAGGGACGCCGCCAGCAGCGCCCCCGCGCTGCCGGGGGAGACAGTTCCATAAATCGCCGCTCCCGCCAGCAGCCAAAGCAGGAAGGCCACCCCCGCCGCCGCCAGCGCCACCGGCAGCAGACGGCTTTTGCAGGAAAGGGCCGCATACAGTCCTCCGGCGAAGCCCCCCAACGCCGCCCCCAGGCAACAGGCCCGGAACATGGATTCTTCCCCCAGATGGCCCACCGCCATCAGCCCGGCGGCTCCGGCCAGCACCGCCAGGCAGACCCCGAAGGCCAGCAGTCCCCCGGTAAAAACGGTGGCCCCAGCCGCTGCCGGACTGAGCGCCGGTTCCTTTTTCCTCTGCGCCATAAAAAACACCCTCCCGTCGCCATTCTGCCTGAATGTATGCGCGGGAGGGGGATTTTATGCGGCACTGGGCCGCTGTGCCGAAACCGGCTTTACTTTTTCTTGGACTTCTTGTCGTCAGCGGTGGTTTCGCCCTTGCCGTCCTCGGTGGTCTGGACTCCCTTGGAGGAGACAGCCCACTTCATCAACTCCATGCGAACCCGGTCAGCGCCGGTTTCCACCACGATGCTGTTCTCCTTGACGGCGCAGATGGTGCCAACGACACCGCCGATGGTGGTGATCTCATCGCCCACAGCCAGACTGTTGCGCATTTCGTTGGCCTGCTTTTTCCGCTTGTTCTCCGGGCGGATGAGCAGGAAGTAGAAAATAGCAACCATCGCAACGATCATAATGATCGAATACATACTCTCCAAAACAATTACCTCCGTTAATTTGGTCGGCAGCCTCTTTGCCGACACAGCGTAGTGCTATTATTATACCGGTTCATGCCGCCAATGGCAAGGGGTTTTCCGAAAAAATCACAGCCGCCGCTGCAATTTTTCGACGTTCTCCGCCCGGAACGCCTCAAACCGGCCCTCGTCCAGGGCCTGACGGATGCGGGCCATCAGCTCGTTATAAAACCAGAGGTTGTGAAGAACCGCCAGACGCATGGCCAGCATCTCCTCCGCCTTGACCAGGTGGCGGAGATAGGCCCTGGAATAACTGCGGCAAACAGGACACTGACAGTTGGGGTCGATGGGCCGGGCGTCCAGCTTGTACTTCTCGTTTTTGATGTTAATGGTACCCTCCCAGGTGTAGAGCTTGCCGTGGCGGGCGTTGCGGGCGGGCATGACGCAGTCGAAGAAGTCCACCCCCCGGTAAACCGCCTCGATGATATTCCAGGGGGTACCCACCCCCATCAGGTAGCGGGGCTTGTCGGAAGGCAGGTGCGGCTCCACCGCGTCGATGATGTCGTACATGGTCTGGGTACTCTCTCCCACCGCCAGGCCGCCGATGGCCACCCCGTCGTAAGAGCCTTCCGGCATGGCGGAGATCTGGTCGGCGTGCCAGATGCGCAGGTCGGGGTAAATACCCCCCTGGTTGATGGCAAAGAGCATTTGCTCCGGGTTGACGCAGTCGGGCAGGGCGCAGAGCCGCTGATGCTCCGACACGCACCGCTCCAGCCAGCGCTGGGTGCGGCGGCAGGATTGCTCCACATAGTCGTGGGTGGAGGGGTTTTCCACGCACTCGTCAAAGGCCATGGCGATATCGCTGCCCAGGTTGGACTGGATGCGCATGGATTCCTCCGGCCCCATAAAAATTTTTCGCCCGTCCACGTGGCTGTGGAAGGTGACGCCCGGCTCCTTGATGTCCCGCAGCTTCGCCAGAGAAAACACCTGAAAGCCGCCGCTGTCGGTCAAAATCGGGCCGTCCCAGTGCATCATCCGGTGCAGGCCCCCCAGCTGTCGCACCACGTCGTCGCCGGGGCGGACGTGGAGGTGGTAGGTGTTGGAAAGCTCGATCTGACACCCGATCTCCTTCAAATCCCTGGCGGAAAGCCCGCCCTTGATGGCGGCTTGGGTGCCTACGTTCATAAAAACCGGGGTCTGCACCGTGCCGTGGGCGCAGGTGAACACCCCCCGGCGGGCCTTGCCCTCGCGTTTGGTCACTTGAAACAACGGCGTCCCTCCTTCATCAGACAATTTCCGTTCGTACCCGTCTATTTTAGGAGCGGGCAGGGGGATTGTCAAGAGCGCGTTTGTCGGGGTATGGAAATCAACCTGGCGGTTGCCAGCCACTGTGAAGTGTGGTATACTTTGGAGAGATTCCGAGCATAAATCAGGATGGGGAGGGATTCGCTGTGCAGGCAATCAAGGCGGTGCTGTTGGTGCCGGTCCAGATGGTGCAGCTGCTGTTGTGGCTGGTCTGGAGCCTGTGCAAGGGCTTTCTCCGGCTGCTGGGGGTGCATACGCCTGTGCGCACCGGCCAGGACTACGAACGGTTTGTGGCGCGCTACCTCCGTGGGCAGGGCTTCCGACAGATTCAACACACCGGCAAAACCGGCGACCTGGGGGTGGATCTGGTGGCCCGGAAAGGGCTGCACACCTACGCCATCCAGTGCAAATTTTACAGCCAGCCGGTGGACGGCAGCGCCATCCAGCAGGTGGTGGCGGGCAAAGCCTGCTATGGCTGCGACGCCGCTTTGGTGGTCACCAATGCCACGCTGACCCCCGGCGCGTGGACGCTGGCGGAGCGCAACCATGTGGAGGTGCTGACCGAGATCGACCCAGACCTCCACCTGCGCGGCCTCTCCCCGGCGCGGCTGCTGACGCCGGGGCGGCTGGCGGGCTTCGCGGCGGGGTGCGTCGCCACCGGGGCGGCGCTGTCCTGGCTGCGGTCCACCGGAACGGCCCTGGGACTGGAACAATATCTGGCCCTGGCGGGGGGCTGCTTCCTGCTCTGCGGGCTGGCGGTGGCAGGCTGTCAGGCGCTGTGGCGGCGGCTGTGGAACCGTTGATTTTTCTTGCCTTTTTCCCCCTGCCTGTGGTATGCTATAGCGTAAGGTCATAGTATGGAATTTGGGGGTTCAACGCTCTCTTTTCGCAGCGGCAGAACGTCGCCCATTCTACTGTATACGTCCAAGTTCCCTATAATTGCTAATTGTTCATTTCTGGCAGCGTCGCTGCAATTGAGATACTCAGATATTAGCTGAATCCAAATCCTCCACCCCACCTTTCAGAAAAGGAGTTCGTCATGCTGGAAAAAATCTATCACAAGGTCATGTCCGCCGGGGTCAGCAGCATCGTCTGCGGCATCATCTCCATCGCCGTGGGGGTCAGCACCGGCGTGATTTTGATTGTCTCCGGAGCCAAGCTGCTGGCCTCCAAAAAGGATATGGAACTGTAAGCCGGTTGGCATCCACAAGGGAGGTG
>JAJQBR010000143.1 GCA_021203185.1 Clostridiales bacterium | reverse complement strand
CAAGTGCTGTATTTTTACGGCGCCCTATGCTGTAGTTTTATTGTAGCAAACACAGCCTTTTTATTGGCTGTAAGTAAATTGTACTGGAAACCGTCTTCAATTTTTATAGCGGCGTAGGCCGGGTTTTACGGCTTTTTAGAGGCAAAACTCGGCCTCCGAGGCCGGGTTGGCCTGAAAACCAAAGGCAACGGCTAAATTTTTTCTTTCAATGCCTCCAAAGCATCGATTATTTGGGTAAGATTGTCTCTTGCAATCTCGTTCCTGTGTTCGCATCCAAACATCAGGAAATCCATACTGACATCAAAGAAATTGACCATTACAACGAGCAAGTCAATCGAGCAACCTCGCTTTCCACCCTCTACTCTTGCAAGATGATCTGTTGTGGTATTAAGGCGGTTTGCAAGAAGCTCCTGCGTCATACCTCTTGAAATGCGCAAACTGCGTATTCTCTGTCCACACTTTGCCACATCGTAAAAATACATAAAAACCTCCATTCATGTTGCGGAAAAGCAACTCTGAATGGAGGCAGTAAATTGGCTGACATACTGGCGGAGTGGACTTAGAGACAAAAAAAGAGTCCGGCAGATGGCGCAATTCTCCTGTGGAATTGCATTTCCGTCTGCCGGACTCGTCCGCTCATAGACAGGTACAGCCCTTACTAACAAACTTTTGACTCCTGATTCCCGTCCTTGGGGGTTCCAGCCCGATTCGACGCATTTACAGTATGTCTCAATATATTCAGTTGTAGGGTTATTTGACTTTACTGCCGCTCACTTCTTTGCAAGCAGGCATTGACAGCTTTATGGTTAGCTCATAGGTGTTAGCGTCCATATCAATCATCCAAAAGTTTTTACACTTTGGGCATTGGATTACGCCGCTGACGATTGTTTTCCCACTCGCCAGAAGGGTACGGCAAAAGGGACACGAGGATGCAAGCAGCGTCCCCGGAAGTATGTTCTGCATTGGTCTGACCTCCCCATGTATAATTCCATAGGAAGTCATCTGTACTGCTCAGCGGCTCTCCCATGTGATATGTATATTATACTCCGGTGGGAAAATCTTGTCGACCTCATTCATGCGTCATAAGTGCGTCTTTTCTGCGTCATTTCTGCATCTTTTTTGCGTCACGGATTTGTTCTCTTTTGCGGGCCTTTAGTGCCCAATAATGCCTCTATGTCCTCCTTTTGATTCACAGAAAGAAGTTGCGAATACTTTTGAAACAAATCTTGCGCAGAACTATGTTTACCCATTCCGATAAATGACTTCATATGCCAATAGGTCAAGGCTGCGTCCCAGCCTCTTTTACTGCAAATTGAATCAATGAACTTCTTCATTTCCTCATATTTTTTAAGCTGCCACATGAGTTCCAGCACAGTATTCTGAACTTCCACTTTCTTCTCATCGTACAACCGGACTATCTGTTCGATTCCCTGGTGCTTCTGCCTGGGCAAAATCACGGCGGAAAATCTATCGAGAAGTACGAGGTATCGCTCCAGACATTTCCCATCATCGAGGACACCCTCAATATCACGAATCTCATAGGATATGACATCCAATTTCGTTGTAATTTTATAATTGTTACTGATAAAGAAGCAGTTTCTGTCTTTCTCTAGGAAATCATGTGAACGAAACAGTTTCCTTATCTTATTGTTTGTTCTGTATCCTATGTTGTTCAGCGTTCGTTCTGAATCAGAGAGATTATTCTCCAATCCCCATATTTTGTCCAGCAGCGCATCTCTGCTGAGTATATGATCATCCTCGAACAATAGTAACGTCAATAGTATGATTCCACGTCCACTGGTAAGCTCTTTCTCAGTAACAGAGCCATACTTTGTACGCAGCTCAAATCCGTTTAATAAGCCAACATAAACCTCGTTTTCCGCAAGCTCCCCTTTGCCAAAAGAAATGCTTCCCGTAGAATGGGATGATCCACGTTTTTCAATTTCTGTAGTTAAAACATATCCCAGCATCCGCAAAACATCCCCCTGATCTGTGTTCTTTCGCGGATTGACAACAACAATGAAATCCCGACCAACATTAAGTGAAACGCCGAGTGCAGAATGAAGACCGACCTGTTCCATACGTTTGGCTTCTCTTGATTTGCTCGGAAGGAACGATGAGAGATCGGGAAAAGATACAAATTCCTTTCTTGCGGCAAGTCCTGTTATCACGTCCATCATCATTTTCAACAGCGCGGGATACTCATCCAAATATAACGGCTCGGTTCCGCAAATCGGAGGAAAATTTGCTCGGTGTGTTTCGTATGTACATTGAGCAGTCTTCATACCCCTGTCATAGTTGAAGAAGAACGCACTATCCCCATCGTGGTATTTCATAGCGACATCCGCAGCCACAGACATCAGCTCCTCTATCGGACATTCAGATGTAACTTTTTCCATGATAATAGATATTGCTGTTTGCAGGTCTATATATGCAGAAGGCTTTGCCTCAACTTCGTTTTTCAACATCAATTCTTCCGGTGTCATTTGTTCGCTTTCACTCTTTCTCATGATACGTCCTCCGTCCATAAAAGCACAAAACTGTCCAGTCTTTATTAAACCGACAGTCTTGTGATAACAAATAATTACAACGGCTACCGTTCTAAAGTGATCATGCCGCATTTGATTTTGACAATTTATTCGTTCTTATGCTCGATTTCTGCAATTTCTTTCGCCGTTGCATAAATAATGCGGATGCCCGTATTGCTCATTTTATCCAGAAGTGCATCTAGCTGCTGTCGCTGCGTATCTTTCTTTGGCGGCGAATCAAATAAGTATTGATCTACAGATATATGATAGCGCCGTACAAGTTCAATAAAAATCTGTAAGCTTGGATGTTGCCCTTTGTTCTCAATATTTGCAAGGTAACGTGAGGAGATGTACATTTCATCGCCCACCTGTTTCCGGCTTTCGTTTTGTTCTTTACGAGCCGATTTAATTGCGGCTCCGATTGCGCTAAAGTCAAATTTTTTAACTGGTCTCTTAGTCATGAGCATTCACCCTTCTACATTTTACTGTTCCTCCTTTCCTTTGGATATGTCTATACAATTCATGTAATTAGCCATTATAATTCATACTCAAGTACATAGTCCATAAAGAAGTAAAAATAACGATAACTGCATAGGCCACCCAGAGAAAAAGTAGGAAGCCGATTCGACTTCCGGCTTCGTGGTACAATGCAAACATTATGCTGAGCGTATACGGAGACAAAATATTCAAATATTTTCGGATGCTTGCCCCGTGGCCCTGTTTATGGTATAGTAATCAAAACGATTATCGCAAAGGCAGCACAAAAAACATAGAAGAGGAAGAAATCCGATTTCTGGCAGAGAGCCTTGCTTTTCCGGCCATACACGGGGAAATAGGGGAGAACAAACGATGTATCAAATTGCCATCTGTGACGATGTCCGTGAGGCGGCGGAGCGGGTCGCCGTCAGCGTGTCCCAGCAGCTGCAAAGGCAAGGCTGTCCCGCGGAGATTGACTGCTACACCGACCCTCTGGCGCTGGAACAGCGGCTGAGGGAGCAGGTCTGCTACGATGTGCTCATGCTGGACATCGACAAGCCGGGGAGAAACGGCATCGAGCTGAGCCGCACCTTCCGGGCCCACGGGGGCGACGCCCTGGTGGTCTTTATCTCCGGCAAGGACTCCATGGTGTTTCAGACCTTCGACGTGCAGCCCTTCCGCTTTCTGCGCAAGAACTACTTTGACGAGGAAATCGCTGCCGTCTGCCACGACATCGCGGCAGAGCTGAGCCGGAGAAACGACCAGTGGCTACGGTTCAGTGACGACCGGGGCGGCCAGTTCTACTCCGTCAATGTTCGGAAGCTGATCTATGTGGAGGCTTGCGGAAAAAACTGCAAGCTGTATACCAGGGAGCAGATCCATCAGGTGCGCATCCGTCTGAACGATCTATACCAAAAGCTCCGGCCCTTCTCCTTTCTGCAAACCCACCGGAGCTTTCTGGTCAACCCCGTCTACATCTACCGCATCGATTTTGAGACCGTCCTGCTGGACGACGGCACCACCCTGCCGGTGGATCGGAGCAAGCGCGCCCAGCTGAAGAAGGAGTTCTTCGACTGGGCGGGAGAGGGGGCCTTTTTATGATGCTGATCTCCTACCACATTTGCGGCGGACTGGACATCCTCATCGTGCTGTCCATGATGCGCCGCATCTTCCCGCCCCGGGGCGACCCGGCCAGAAGCCGCCTCATCGCCTTGGGCAATCTGTTGGGCTTTCTCCTGTGCAACGGGGCCGCCATCACCGCCGGAGCGTTGGAGCTCATTGATCTTGACCGACAGGGCACGCTGTTTTTCCTCTTTTTATTCTTATTCTCCTGGCCCTGCTCCCTGGGCACGTTGAAGGGCAGCTTCCAGCAGATCACCGTGACCTGGCTGTTTTACATCTGTGCCCTGTTGCAGATCCTTAACATCCGCTCCACGGTGCGCACCCTGCTCCTCTCCGAGAGCACTCTGGCGGGCTTGGTGCTGTCCAACGTAATCTTTTACCTGGTACTGGCAGCCTTTGCCGCCCTATTCTGCCAGATCACCCGTCCCATCACCCTGCGCATCTCCGGGCTATATTGGCTGGTGGCCGTTATGACTCCTCTGCTGGGCATCCTTTTGCTCCGGATGTTGGGCGCCTACTTTATCCATGAGCAATGGTACGGCGTCACCATTATACTTCTGCACATCGTTCTCATGCTTTTTGCCTACTACCTGTTTATCAAACTGGCAGTGGAGCAGGAGCGGCAGATGGAGCTGGAGCTGCAAAACCAGAGCCTGGCTTTCCAGCTTCGGCAGGTAGATCGGATGAAAGAAGATCTGGAGCGGACACGTCAGGCCCGGCACGAGATGCGCAACCAGTATTTCCTCCTGGAATCCCTCCAGCGGCAGGGCAAGCAGGAGGAGTTGGCCCAGGCCCTCCACGAAATCACCCACACCCAGCTGGCCTCCGACCAGTTGGCATCCACCGGTAATCCTCTGGTGGATATGATCCTCTCTGAAAAGATGGCGGAGGCGGAGCAGAAGGGCATCCCCTTCCTGCTGGATGTGAAGCTGCCGGAGAGCCTGGCGGTAGACCAGCGGCTGCTGTGCAGTCTGCTGTGCAACCTGCTGGACAACGCACTGGAGGCCTCGGAGCGCACACAGCGCCCGGACATCTCCTTTTCCATGCGGCTGAGCAAGGGGTATCTCTCCATCCAGTGCAAGAACCGGATCGACGGCTCTGTGCTCCAGAGCAACCCTACCCTTCACACCAGCAAATCAGACTCATTCAGCCACGGCATCGGTCTCAGGCTCATCCGTCAGACGGTAGACCGCTGTGACGGGGATTTGCGCATCCAGGAGGATGGCGGCTACTTCTCCGTGCGCATCCTCCTGCCGGATCGGGCGGAGGGCTGACTGCCCCTCCGGTCATTCGTTCCCCATTTCCGTTTTTTGTGCCAAATCTCCCGAATTGTTCCAGAAATCTTCTGTAATAATGAATTAGAGGTAATGCGTACAACAACGCATTGCAAATTCAAAAACATAGGAGGAAGGAACAATGAAGAGATGGATCGCACTGCTCCTGGCCCTGGCCATGTGTCTCGCTCTCGTGAGCTGCGGAGGCTCCACCGAAGACGAGAGCGCCCAAGGCTCCGAGACAGAGAGCACCCAAGCGGCCGACAGCGAAGATGAAGAAGTCCCTGCTGACGAGGCGGAGGAGACCGAATCCACCGACGGGGAAGAGGACGCCCTCATCCGCACCACCCAGTACGGTCAGGTGCAAGGCGTAGACCAGGACGGCGTTCAGGTCTACTACGGCATCCCCTACGGTGCTGACCCTGTGGGCGAGCTCCGCTGGGCGGATCCAACCGCCCCCGAGTCCTGGGACGACGTGCTGGACTGCACTGAGCAGGAGGAGATTGCCCTCCAGACGTCCAACGTCTACAACAGTGACGGCACTGTCTCCACCACCCTTGTCGGCACCACCGATTGCCTGAACCTGGACATCTACACCACCAGCGACGCTGAGAATCTCCCTGTCCTGGTCTATGTCCACGGCGGCAACAACCAGACCGGCAGCTCTTACGGCGAGGTCGTCGGCAATGATCTGGTAGTCAACGACGAGTGCGTGGTGGTCTCCCTGAACTACCGCACCGGTCTGTTTGGTTACAACGCCCTGCCCGCCATCACCGAGGAGGGCACCTCCGGCAACTACGGTTTGCTGGACATCACCTTCGCCCTCCAGTGGGTGCGTGACAACATCAGCGAGTTCGGCGGCGACGCCTCCAACGTCACCGTGTCCGGCTTTTCTGCCGGCGGCCGCAACGTCATGGCCATGCTGGTCAGCCCTGCCTTTGAGGGCCTGTTCGATCAGGCCATCGTATTCTCCGGCGGCATGACCATCTGCGACCTGGATGACGCCGCCCAGAAGGATGCCGAGATCATGGCTCCCCTGGTGGTGGAGGACGGCCTGGCAGAGACCGAGGAGGAGGCTGCCGAGTGGCTCATGCAGGACACCGACGAGGTGCGGGAGTACCTGTACAGCATCGACGCTGACCGGATGGCGGAGATCATGTCCGACGCCGGTATCCGGATGGCCAACTTCCCCCACCTGTTTGGGGACGACATTGTGCTGCCCTCTTCTGGCTTCGAGGGTGCGGAATATGTCAACGACGTACCCGTCATCATGCTCACCGGTACCACCGAGTTCTCCCTGTTCGCCGCCTTCGATGGCTACTTCTACGCCATTGAGGACGAGGAGGTTCAGAACGCAGCCAGAACCTTCGCCATTTCCTACGGCAGCGACTTCTACCGCATCTTCAACACCCAGCTCAGCGCCGAGACCATGTACGACAGCTACAACTCTGACATTTATGTGGTCCAGGTGAACTACGGCGGCGACGATTCCGCCTCCACCATCGCCACCTTCGGCGCCTTCCACGGCATCTTTGTCCCCATGCTCTCCAGCACCCACAACTACGGCAGCTTCGCCGATTTCACCGGCGCAGGGTACACCGCGATGTCTGAGGTGTTCAACGCATATTTGAAGAACTTCCTCTACACCGGCGACCCCAACAGTGACGACACCGCCGTGGAATGGACAACCTGGGACAAGGACACCATGCAGACCCTGGTGCTGGACGCCAGCGAGGACACCGGCGAGGCCATCGTGGAGATGCAGAACGTCTTTAAGACCAACGCCGACATCATCGCCGAGATCGAGGCAGACGACACCCTGGACGAGGAAATCAAAGCAACCATCATCTCCACCATTATGAACGGCCGCTGGTTCAGCGATGACCTGGACGAGTATTACAATACTCCCAGCCTGTGGTGAGCTGAAGGGCTTTATGTCAGACGCCAGGACAGAGAAAATTCATACGATCATCGGGGCCAGGGAAACCTGGCCCCTGTTTTTTGATGTGAAATATGAAGGATCCGCCGGTCCGCCGCTCAAAATGAACGCACGCCTCCCCCCCGCATATTGGCCGCTGACAGTTGGTAATGGTAACTTCTATGACTGACATATCAAAACCATGTGGCTGAAAATATCCGCAGCAATCAGATCTGCATTGTAGTTGAGGATTGACGTTTAGTATTTGGGTACGTTTTCACTCCATTTCACTAAGCGGCCAGCAATGCTTTTGTGCTACAAAAGACTCCGCTCCGCTTACCTGGTTGGGGGGAACCCCAAAATCCCTTTGAACATCCCCGGCTGGGATGGACTGCGCATTCCTGCGGAACGCTTCCACTTCCATTCGTAAATTTGGAGAGAGTATCACTTCGATGCCCCCTCCTTAGTGTCATGATGCCGTTTATTTCGCTGTTCTTCTGCATCCTGATCGGATGGGTCGTGGGACCAAAATGGTTCTACGATGAAATGGAATCCAGCGGACATCCGTTTAAACGGAAAAGATTGTACAATATTATGATAAAATATATCATCGCTCCGGTTATGATGCTTATTTTGGCGTTGCAGTCGATTTGTGTCCTGAATGCATTTCTGAGTTAAGAAACCTTGCGTCTGACTTTATTTGAAAAAGACGGGCCCCCGGACGTAAGAACGCCCTAGTCGGACAGCAGCCTGACCGGCCCCTGTGACAGGCAGCAAATAAAACAAAAGACCGGCACGAGCGCCACCCGTTTGTGGCCCCCGTGCCGGTTCCTTGTTACCTGTCAATATTATGTTGCTGTTCCTGCTGCCTGGCCCCACGGTACTCCGCATAGACCGCTATTTCTTCACGACCATCCCCACAGCGTTCTTCCATCCGTCATACTTCGCAGCGCGGATGTGCCGGGGCATGGCAGGCTCGTACTGCGCATAACACAGACGGCCAAAAATATCCTCCGTATACAGCCCACAGGCGATGCCTGCCATAAACGCCGCGCCCATGGCGGAAAGCTCCTCCGCCTCCGGGACGGCCACCGTAACGGAGGCAATGTCGCTCTGCATCTGCATCAGGTAGCGGTTTTTCGTGGGGCCGCCGTCCACGCACAGCCTCTGGATGGGCGCGCCGCTGTCCGACTGCATAGCTTCCAGAATGTCGGTGATCTGGTAGGCAATGGCGTCCAGCGCCGCTTTGACGATTTCATTCTTTCCGGTCCTCCGGTTCATGCCGCAGAGCATTGCCTGAGCGTCTGCGTCCCAATAGGGCGCACCCAGCCCGGAGAACGCAGGCACCAGATAGGTGGTGTCTTGGGGGTTTGCCGCCAGCGCCAGCGCCTCGGTCTCCCCGGCGGAGGAAATCAGGTTCAGGTCATCCTTGAGCCAGGTGATGACCGCGCCGGTGTAATTCAGGTTGCCTTCCAGCACATAGCTGACGGTCCCGTTCCGGCCCCAGGCCAGAGAGGTCACCAGCCCGTGGGTGCTCTCTGCGAAAGCGTCTCCGGCGTGCATCATAATGGAGGAGCCGGTGCCGTAGGTGGTTTTCACCTGCCCCTTATGGTGGCAGCCGTGGCCGAACAGGGCGGCGTGGGAATCCCCCAACATGGCGTGGACAGGGATGGGATGGGGAAACACGCCCTCCAGCATCGTTTCGCCAAAGCAGGAATCCGAAAAGCAGACCTCCGGCAGGCACGCCACGGGAACGCCAAACCGCTGACAAATTGTTTCGTCCCAGGTGAGGGTGTGGAGGTTGAACATCTGGGTTCGGGAGGCGTTGGAGTAGTCCGTCTTGAACACCTTGCCGTGGGTCATGGTGAACAGCAGATAGCTGTCCATCGTGCCGAAGCACAGGTTGCCGCTGTCAGCCAAGGCTTTGGCCTCTGGCACGTTTTCCAAAATCCACTTCATCTTAGCCGCCGGGAAGTAAGGGGACAGGTGAATTCCCGTGGCGGAGCGGATGTAATCCCGTTCCGCCTGGGTGAACTCCCGGCACACGCTCTCAGCCCTAGCGCATTGCCAGACGATGGCATCGCAGATCGGCTTGCCGGTGCTTCGGCTCCAGGCCACGGTGGTCTCCCGCTGGTTGCTGATGCCAATGGCCTTCACCGCATTGGCGGGGATGTGCAGCCGGTCGAGCAGGTTTTTTACCACCTGCACTGTGTTACGATAAATTTCCTCCGGGTCGTGGGAAACGTACCCCTCCGGGGAGATAAGCTGTCGGTGGGGCAGGTCGGCCCGGCCCACCATCGCCGCCTGCTCATCGAACAAAATCGCCTTCGTCCCCTGAGTACTCTGGTCGATGCCCAGCACATAGCGCGCTTCAGCCATGCAGCACCTCGGCGGATTTCTGAGCGATCCCCTCGGCGTTCAGCCCGTAATAGTCGAACACCTCCTGAGAGATTCCGGTGATGACCGGCGCGTCGGGCAGCGCCAGGTTGACGCACTTTTTGGGGCAGTTCGCTGCCACCACCTGGGAGACCATAGACCCCAGACCGCCGGTGGGCGCGTGTTCCTCCACCGTGACGACCGCCTTCACCTGCTTTGCATACTGCAAAAGCGTTTCCGTGTCCAGCGGCTTCACACAGTACATATCCAGGACGGCGGCGGAAACGCCGTCTTTTTTCAGCAGCCGGGCAGCCTCCAGCGCGGGGCGCACCATTTCGCCGCAGGCCACCAGAAGCACGTCCGTCCCCTCGGCAAGCACCGTGGCCTTGTCCATCACGAAGGGGCAGTTGTCCTCGGTGTAAATGTCCTCCACCGGGTTGCGGCCCACCCGGATGTAGGCTCCCTGTTCGTCCTGGAGCAGGGCCTCCACCAGTTTTTTTGTCTGGTGGCGGTCGCTGGGGAGGTAGACCCGCATATTGGGAATGGCGGACATGGCGGCGATGTCTTGAGCGGAGTGGTGGCTCATACCAAGCGCGCCGTAGCTGATGCCGCCGGAAATGCCGATGAGCTTCACGTTGGTGTTGCTGTAAGCCACGTCTACCTTGGCCTGCTCATAGCTGCGGGTGGAGAGGAAGCTGGCGGGGGAGGCGCAAAAGACCTTTTTTCCGGTCTTAGCCAGTCCTGCGGAGATGCTGACCAGATTCTGCTCCGCAATGCCCACCTCTACGAACTGTTTCGGGAAGGCGTTGGCGAAGGGGGTCAGGGACGCACTGCCACGGGAGTCGCTGCACAGCACGACGATGTCTTTGTCCGTTTTGGCCTGTTCCATCAGCACCTCACAGATGGCGGCACGGTTGGGAATCTTATTCATGGAGAGCTGCCTCCTTCCTCTCGGCAAAATCAGCGATGATCTGGTCATATTCGGCCTGGGTGGGAACGTGGTGGTGCCAGGCCCCCTTGTTTTCCATCACGGGAGAACCGCAGCCCTTCACCGTGTTGGCAATGACCACGGTGGGACGGCCCTGCACCGTTTTCGCCTGTTCAAAGGCGACGTTGAGCTGGTCAGAGTCGTTGCCGTCGGCCGCATCGATGACGTTCCACCCAAAGGCGCGGAAGCGCTCGTGCAGGTCGTCGTGGGCCATGACCTCCTCGGTGCCGCCGGAGATTTGCAGCCGGTTCCGGTCCACCACCGCACAGAGGTTGTCCAGCTTGTACATAGAGGCGGCCATCGCGCCCTCCCAGACGGAGCCCTCCGCCAGTTCGCCGTCGCCCATGACCACATAGGTGCGGTTGTTCCGGCCATCCATCCGGTTTCCCAGGGCGATGCCCACGCTGACCGGCAGGCCGTGACCCAGGGAGCCGGAGTTCATCTCAATGCCGGGCAGCTTATTGTTGGGGTGGCCGATGAATTTGCTGCCGAAGTGGGAGAACTCGGCAATCACCTGTTCAATGGGGAAAAAGCCCTTGGCGGCAAGGACGGCGTACAGCGCCTCGACACAGTGGCCCTTGCTCATGATGAAGTAATCCCGGTCAGGGTCGTTCTGGTTTTCCGGGGAGATGTTCATCTGCCGGAAATAGAGCGTGATAAGGGTGTCCATGATGCTCATATCGCCGCCGATATGCCCGCCCTTGCCGGAGACGATCATGTCCACCACGTCTTTGCGCAGGTCGTAAGAAAACGCTTTGTAATTCATACCTTATTCCCCCCTGAGATAAGCCTTGACTTGTTCCTCGATGGGGTCGTACAGGTCAGGCGTGACGCCGATGTATTTGCAGGCTTCGTAAAGCACTGGGACAACGTCCTTGTGGATGCCAACGCAGTGGTGGATGTAAGGCCCTTCCACGATTTTGGCCTCCAGCTGCTTGATGTTGTCCACCTCCACCCAGAGGTAGGTGCCCATTCCTTTGGGGCCGTCCACGCCCTTCGCGTTGCCCAACAGCAGGGAGTAGCTGCCGTTGTCGCCGTCGAACCGGGCCAGAGTCAGGTCGCCGTGTTTGGCCTCGGCGGTGATGGCGCCGGGGTAGTCGAAGGCCAGCGGGTAGGTGATGCAGGGCTTGCACCCGGCCACACTGAGGGGCCAGGGGCCGCAGTGCTGCAACAGTTCGCCGTTGGGGTTGTCCGGGTGGCGGATGGTCCAGTCTGCGAAGAAGCTGCGGGTGTCGTCGTTGGCGGCGGCCTCCACCAGCAGAGCGGTGACAGCGCCGTGGATGTCCGTTTCGCAGACCACGGGGATGCCCTTGTCGTTGAGCAGGGCGTTGGCGGCACAGGGCATGATGCCCAGCTCGCTTTGCAGGGCGTTCCAGCACTGGATGGCTCCGGCGTTGCAGTGATACTTGCCCATGAGCCGCTCCATGGCCACGGCCAGGCCCGCGATGTTGGTCAGCTGCTCCTCGGTGACGTTGATGTCCATCTTCTCCCGGCAATAGGCGATGGTCTGGGGCACCTCGTCTCCGTCCGCGATGGCCCGCTTCACCTCAGCGGTCAACTCCGGCAGCGGGATAGGAGCCAGCTGGATGTTGAACTTCTCCAGCAGCTCTCCCTCGTTGCACATGGTAGACCAGAAGTCGAAGGGTCGGGGGCCGATTTGCAGGATCTTGATGCTGCGGAAGGTCTTGACCACATTGCACACGGCCAGGAAATCCCGCAGGCCCCGCTCGAACACCGGGTCATTCAGGCGGCAGTTGGTCAGGTAGGTGAAGGGGACGCCGAACCTGCGCAGCACCTTGCCGGTGGCGAACAGGCCGCACTGGGTATCCCGCAGACGGACGCCGTTGGGTTCCGGGCGCTCGTCCAGGGGCCCCCACAGCAGCACCGGCACCCCCAGGTCTTTGGCCAGCCGAGCGCAGATGTACTCCGTGCCGAAGTTGCAGTGGGCCAGCAGCAGGCCGTCCACCCCGGCAGCCCGGAACTTCTCCAGCGCTTTCAGCCGGTCCTCCTCGTTGTAGAGCAGACCCTCCTCGTTGATGTCGTCGATGTCCACGAAGCTGATCCCCAGCTCCCGCAGGCGGTCTGCGGTCAGACCCCGGTATTTCACTGCGTCCGGGGCGCTGAAAATGCTTCGGCGGGTGGGCGCATAGCCCAGTACAATGTTTGCCATATCGTTGTTCCTCCGTTCAGATTTGATAACTTAAGGATACCAACGAAGGAACTTAACTTCAATTTAGAATTAAGTTGATTTCAGAAAACCGTTGACTTAATTCGCTTAATCTGTTATGCTGTGAAAAACGATCACAGGAGGAATCATCATGGCAGTAACGGCAAAGGAGCTGGCAAAGGAACTGGGCCTCTCAGCGGCAGCGGTCTCTATGGCGCTGAACGGCAAACCCGGCGTCAGCGCAGCCACCCGGCGGCGAGTGCTGGAACTGGCCGAGGCCCGGGGCTACGACATGACAAAGACCGCCGCCGAACGGCCCCAGAGTGAGGTGGGGACCATCGCCCTGGTGGTCTACCGCAAACACGGCGCGGTGCTGACGGACACCCCCTTTTTCTTCGAGGTGATCTCCGGCATCGAGACCGCCTGCGCCGAAGCCCGTTACAGCCTTAACGTCCAGTATCTCAATGCGGACACGCCCATCGAGGCGCAGTTTCGCCGGTTGCCTTATTGCGGCGGCATGATTTTGTTGGCTACAGAGATGAAAAAGGGGGATTTCGCGCCCTTTGCAAAGCTGAAACTCCCTCTGGTAGTGCTGGACACCTACTATGAAAACCTCCCCTATGACTGCGTCCTCATCAACAACTTTCAGGGGGCGTTTGCGG